>NZ_NFJG01000103.1:0-17247 GCF_002159755.1 Bacteroides sp. An269 | reverse complement strand
TTTTAACTCCTTTCCATCCATTGGGATGTTTGCGGATATTCAAAAAATGAATATATACTGCATCCGCAGTTGAATATATACTGCATTCGCGGTTGAATATATACTGCATTCGCCTACGAATATATACTGCATCGGCAAACGCAGTACTACTGCATTTTCAACTCAGTCGAATTGGCTAATTGCGGACATTCATTAAGAAGCTGTTTTGAATTTATCGTGCGATGATTTGGGATGAGTTTTTGAGGCATTTTTGCTTCTGTGATGAGGAAGATAGCGGGCTATCTGACGAAGAACAGGAGCGGAAAGGACCAAAAAATCGCCCAAAGCACACACGAAAACGGATACATCAAGCCAAGAAAAACTTTTTGGAGAAATTCAAAACAGCTTCTGAGTATCAACTCGATGTAGGCGACAAGGATAGTCCGTTGGTGCACATCGGGATGCCTGCATAATTCTTCCTGTATCTGCTTCATCAGGGCGATGAGGGTAGCCCGTTCCTCGGCGGTCATGTGCAGGGCTTCGTTCACCTGATAGGCAAAGAAGGTAAACTCTTTCATCCGTGCGGCAAGCGGCGTGCCGTGCAGCAGTTCGGGCGAAAACAGCAACGCCCAACCCTCGATGCGGAACACCTCGCCGTTGTCTTCCACACCGCCTATCTGTCCCGGCGACACACAAATAAGCGTTCCCTCCCGATAATCGTACTTGCTGCATCCGTAAGTCAAATCCTCCAAGCAATCATCGCGCAGAAAGAGGGCATAGACGGAGAAACGGGTGCGGCTGTGGCGTATGGGCGGCAGCGCGGCATAGTCGATGACGCTGACCAACGGATGCTGGTCAGCGTGCCCGACGTAGGCGTTGTAGTCGTGGACGGTCTTTGCGTTCAGAATCTTGGGCATGAGTACCATATATTTTATTCATAAATACCATTCTTATAATCCTGTAGATATTGCGTGAACGTCTTCCCCGTCTGCTGTTTGAAGAAGCGCATCAGGTGGCTGGGGTCGGAGAAATGGAAATCATCCGCCAGTTCGCTGACGGTGCGGTTGGAGAAGAGCAGTTCGTTCTTCAGTTCTTCCAGCAGACGTTGTTTCAGCAAATGGGCGGCTGATACGCCGAACTGAGCCATGACCGAAGCGTTCAGCGTGATGCGGCTGATGCGAAGCTTGTCGGCATACTCCTGTACCCGCTGCATGGTGCGGATGTGCTGTTCCAGCAAGTCCTTGAATTGGAAGGCGTAATTGTTCTTCGCGATTTCTACGGGCAGGCGGTATGCGGCAGCGTATGCCCGGTTGATAATCAGCAGCAGGTAATAGAGCACGGAGACGATGAGGTTGTACGTGTCCGCCACGGGATGCAGCAATTCCTGTTTGATTTTGCCGAGCAGGCGCATGTATTCCGCCAGTTCTTCGGGCGAGGCATACAGATAAGGCGGCGTGTCGGTCTGGTAATAGTAGAGCAAGCGATAGACAAAGAACTTGTCGGCAATGAATGTGCGCATGAAGTCTTCGCGGAAGATGAGAAACGTATAGTCCAATGCCGCTTCGTCCACATGCCATTCCTGTTGTTGGTGGGGCGAGAGGAGCAACACCATACCGTCATGCAGCTCTATCTTGCGGAAGTTCAGCAACAGGAAACCGTTTGCCTTCCGAAGAAAATAGAAACTGAAGAAGTCCGTCTTGAACCGTTTGTATTCGGTCAGCACAGGGCCGATGTCCTTGTTCGTGGCGGTGTTGATGTAGAAATCCACGCCGCAATCCGTCTTGCTGAACGGCACGCTGACCAGTCGTTCGGGGTTGATTATCTCTTTCATACGCTTGAAATTTCCACAAAGGTAATATATTCCTTTATCAAAATGGCATTTATTCCCCTGTTTTGGGCATAGAGGTGCGGGAAGATTCTGCCGAACTTTGCAACCGTAAACATTAAAACATAGAAGATAATGGAAACAACAACTATCCGTTTGGTGCGCAATGCCACCTTGAGAATCAATTATGCAGGATACAACATCCTTGTTGACCCGTTCTTTGCCGACAAGGGAACCATCCAGTCGGCACTTGGCGTGTATAAAAGCCCCCGTGTGCACCTGACCATGCCTATCAGTGAAGTGACGGAAGGGTTGGACATGGTGTTGCAGACCCACATCCATCCCGACCACTACGATGAAACGGTAAAGCAACATCTGCCGAAGGACATCCTTTATTATACCCAACCGCAGGATAAGGCGACGGTGGAGCAGGACGGCTTTATCCGGGTAGAAGTAATTGAAGACAAGACGACAGTGGAGGATATGGCTATCCATCGTGTGAGCGGCCATCACGGTTTCGGCAAGATTGGCGAGATAATGGGACCTGTGTCGGGCTATGTTCTGAAAGCAGAGGGCTGTCCTACGGTCTATATCATGGGCGATTGCAAATGGGAAGCCTGCATCCGCGAAACGGTGGAGCGATTCAAGCCCGACTATATCGTGGTGAACAGCGGCGGAGCGGTCTTCCCGGAGTTTTCCAAGGTAGACGGCTGCATCATCCCCGATGAAGCCGAGGTAATGCAAATGCTTGATGAACTGCCTCTGCAAATCAAGCTGATAGCCGTCCACATGGATGCCATTGACCATTGCCAAACCACTCGTGAAATCTTGCGCAATGAGGCTTGGCATCACGGTGCGGACATGAACCGCCTGATTATCCCGGAAGATGGAGAAACCATTAACTTATAAACCCTATAAAAAGAATACAGAAATGAAAGAAATTAAGAAAGTGGCAGCAGCCAAAAACTTCAGCGCAATAAGCGTTGGCAAACTGAGTGAACTGAGTGACTATGTGATAGAGCTTTCGCCCGAAGTGAAGATTCCGGGAAAGGTGTTTGGAGGCGCGGCACTTCAAGCAACGGGCAGCGAGTTCTCCTTCCAGATGTTCCAGCCGGGAACGGAAACGGGATTCCTCCATACCCACAAGAACCATGAGGAACTTTATTTCTTCCTTGTGGGAAAGGGTGAGTTCCAAGTAGACGGACAGGTGTTCCCTGTTGAAGAAGGCAGCGTGGTGCGCGTGTCTCCCGACGGTAAGCGCAGCGTGCGCAACAACGGGACAACTCCGCTCGTAATGCTCTGCGTGCAGTATCGGGGCAACACCTTCACGGCAGAAGACGCAACCGATGGCGTGATTCTGAATGAACCGGTGAAGTGGTGAGAAACGAAACAGGTAAAGGCAAAACAATTTTAAGTTTAACCCGCCTTTCTGTCAAGAATTATCTAAGCGACAACCTGCCCGCAGACACCCCGATTTCCCATCAGGGACACACGACCTCCTCGTCAGGGACAAAAGGGTGCTCGTCGGGGACAAAAGACAACCGCTTGTCAGTCAATCGGTTGCAAAGGCGTTTGATAAGGAAGGACGAAAGACACAAGAAAGGAGGTTTGTATGATATTCTGGAAACGAGTAAAGCAAGCAAGCAATCAACGACCTGTGGTATCCCCGCAGCGTCACCGTGGGCAAACCTGTCGAGACGCAGGAACTTGCCAACCGCATCGCCCGTGAGTCGACCGTGTCGCCCGCCGACACTCACGCCGTACTCCGTGCCCTGCCCAACATCATGGCGGACTTCATGAAAGAAAGCCGTGCCGTGCATTTTGAAGGACTGGGCTGGTTCCGCTACACCACCGTTTCGGCAGGCAACGGCGTTGCCACGAAAGAGGAAGTGAGCAGCGACCAGATTACCGGTCTGCGTGTGCAGTTCACTCCCGACCGTACCCGTAACATGAGCGGCGGCTACACCCGCGCCCTCATTGCCGACGAAGGCATCACTTTCATGGAGTGGCTGGGCAAGGAAAGCGACGAGACGCAGGTGCCCGATAACGAAGAAGAAAATGAGGATGGTGGGCTATAGCGAATAATCCTATACCTGTAAAAAATCCCGCAACGATGTCCTCGCGTTGCGGGATTTTTTGTGCAGTTACGACAAATATACACTTTGCAAATTGACCTTTTCACCAATACTATTTGAGCCTCACAGCAATTATGCGGCAGCTTTTTCGGCGTATCTTTGTATCGTAATAAGAAATCAAACGATTAGGATATGATGAAACGAAAACTGTTATTCTTCACGATGCTGTGTTGCATGGCTTTGTCAGCAAACGCCTGCGGTACGGACGGAACGCATCAGCAGACGACGGAAAATGAGATTACTGGTGGCAGCGATGTGAACGCAAATGATACCGTGGTAAGCGGCGAAGGCTTGTTCGACTTGACCACGGGCGAGAACGGCAAGCCGCCTGTCATTACGCTCAGCAGCGGCTACACCATGCCCGTACTCGGCTTGGGAACATACAGCCTGCATGGAGACGAGTGCATCGATGCCATACTCTCCGCCATCAAGTTAGGCTACCGCAAGTTCGATACTGCCACATTCTACGGAAACGAGGAGGAAGTGGGCGAAGCGATACGCCGCTCTGGAGTGCCCCGTGAGGAGTTCTTCATCTGCACCAAGCTTTATCCCAACGAGTTCGGCCACGCGGAGGAAGCCATCGAAGCCTCTCTTGCAAGACTTAACATTGGCTATGTGGACTTGATGCTGCTGCACCATCCGGGCTGTAACGACGTGGAAGCCTACAAAGCGATGGAGCGAGCCGTGGCGGAAGGCAAGATACGCTCGCTCGGCGTGTCCAACTACTATATAAAGGAGATGACGGAGTTCCTGCCGAAAGTGAGCATCAAGCCCGTGATGACGCAGAACGAGATTCATCCCTATTATCAGGAGAAAGAAGTACGTGAATACATGCACCGCAACGGCATTGTCATCGAAGGATGGTATCCCTTCGGCGGCAGAGGCTATACAAAGGCGATGTTCAGCAACGAAACTCTTAAAGAGATAGCCGAAGCGCATGGCAAATCCCCCGCACAAATCATATTGCGTTGGGACTTGCAGCACGGTGTGGCGGTCATCCCCGGTTCGAGCAATCCCGACCACCAGAAAGAGAACATCTCCGTGTTCGACTTTGAACTGACACCGGAAGAAATGGCACGCATTGACGCACTCGACCGGAACGAGAAACATGACTGGTATTGATAATCTAAACAACAGAAGAATATGAAAACAACAGCAATGAAATCAATCTGCACGGCTTTGCTCGCCTGCCTCTGCGGCACGGGCAGCCTTATGGCACAAGAAAATCAACTTAATACGAATAACATTATGGAAGAAAAATTGAATTTAACGCAAGAATGGGACAAGGTGTTCCCTCTGAGTGACGAAGTGAATCACAGTAAAATCACGTTCCACAACCGTTACGGCATCACGCTTGCCGCCGACCTGTATGTGCCTAAAGGTGCAACGGGCAAACTGCCTGCCATAGCTGTCAGCGGTCCGTTCGGAGCTGTTAAGGAACAGGCATCCGGACTGTATGCACAGGAACTGGCTAAGCGTGGCTTTCTCACAATAGCCTTCGACCCGTCGTTCACAGGCGAGAGCGGCGGTCAGCCCCGTTATGTAGCATCACCCGACATCAATACCGAGGACTTCTGTGCAGCAGTGGACTATCTCTCAACTCGCAACGATGTGAACCCGGAACAGATAGGTATTCTCGGCATCTGCGGTTGGGGTGGCATGGCAGTCAATGCCGCAGCCATCGACACCCGCATCAAGGCCACCGTTGCCGCCACCATGTACGACATGAGCCGTGTCAATGCCAACGGCTATTTCGATGCCGCCGACAATGCCGACGCACGTCACGAACTGCGCCGCCAACTGAATGCACAACGTACAGCAGACTATCGCAACGGCTCGTATGAGCTTGCCGGAGGCCTGCCCGATGTGGTGCCCGATGACGCTCCGCAATTCCTGAAAGATTATTTCGCCTACTATAAGACGGAACGTGGCTACCACAAGCGTTCGCTCAACTCTAACGGTGGCTGGAACAAGACATCGACACTTTCTTTTCTGAACATGCCGATATTGTCCTACGCAGGCGAAATCCGCAGTGCCGTGATGCTTGTCCACGGGGAGAAGGCTCATTCGCGCTACTTCAGCGAGGACACCTACAAGAAGCTCAAGGGCGACAACAAGGAGCTGCTGATCATTCCCGGCGCCAACCACACCGACCTCTACGACAACTTCGACAAGATACCGTTCGACCGGATAGAGGCGTTCTATCGTGAGAACTTGAAATGATGAGCGATATGGATAAACATGTCACTTTCCGAAACGGGCAGCAAGTCTGCCCGCTTGGTCAAGGTACTTATCAGATGGGGCGCAGGCGCAACGAAGAAATACAAGCCCTACGCCGGGGCATTGACTTGGGGCTGACATTAATAGATACTGCCGAGATGTACGGCACGGAAGACCTCGTAGGCGAAGCCGTGCGCGGTTGCCGTGACAAGGCGTTTATCGTCAGCAAGGTATTGCCCAGCAATGCCAGCTACGAGGGAACAAAGCGGGCTTGCGAACGGAGTCTCCAGCGGCTCGGCACGGATTACATCGACCTTTATTTATTGCATTGGATAGGCCGTTATCCGTTCTCCGAAACCGTCCGTGCTTTAGTGGAATTGCAGCAGGAAGGAAAGATCCGGCAATGGGGCATGAGTAATTTGGATGTGGACGATATGGAACATATTCTTTCTTTACCACACGGAAAGGACTGCGCCGCCAATCAGGTGCTCTACAACCTAAAAGACAGGGGCATTGAATACGACCTTATTCCATGGAGCGGTCAGCATCAGATTCCCGTCATGGCTTATACACCGTTGGGCGAAGGAAGGTTGCGCAACCACAAGACGCTGATAGAGATTGCCCGCAGGCATAATGCCACTTCCACACAAATCATGCTGGCGTGGGTAATGCGTACACAGAATGTCATCGCTATTCCCAAAGCAAGCAGCATCGCCCATGTGGAGGAGAATGCCCGAAGTCTCGACATATCCTTGACGGAAGAAGACCTGCATGACATCGATAAAGCATTTCCGGCTCCTACGCATAAAGTGCGTTTGGCAGGTTGGTAAAGTAAGTCATGCACATTTATTATTAATGCCAATAAGGGAGTTAAAAGGGAGTTACAAAGTTCCCCAAGTGGTGTTTCCTGCATTATTATGTGCAAAAAGAATGATTCTCTAGTCAATGAAAGACTTGTTTGTTCTTAATGAAAGTGTGGTGAATAGCTTTTGATTTATTTAGTCAACTATTTGACTAATTCGAGAAGAATGCGTATCTTTGCGCCCCGAAAAGGATAAAGATTGTTTTTATGGAAAAAGAAAGTGCTGCATTCAGGGAGCTGATGTTGCAGTTGTTTCGTACGCGGATGACCTTCAGGCGTGCTGTGCAACGGGCTCTGAAAAAGACAGAAGCAGGGATTACATTCGAGATGCTTCAGGTATTGCGGTGTTTGTGGGAAGAACAAGGCATCTCCCAGCAGGTGCTGGCAGAACGCATAGCCAAAGGAAAAGCCGCATTGTCGAACCTGATAATGAATCTGGAGAAAAAGAATTATGTGTACCGGCTGGAAAGCCCTTCCGACCGCCGGAACAAGCAGGTCTTCCTGAGCGAAGAAGGGAGCTTGTTTTACAAGCGCATCAGCATTGCACTGGATGCTATTTACGAGTCTGCCGGCATTGCCATAGGGCTGGAGAAGGTAGAGTCGATGTCAGCTGATTTAAAACTTACCGGCGATGTGTTGGAAAAAGTTTAGCCTGTTGCTCTGGGGCGTTTGCGCCCTTGCCTTCATAGATGTGCAGGCAGCAGAAAAGGAAGAAATAAAAGAGAACCAGCCTGCCGACTCGTTGTTCCTGACGGTAGATGAACTGTTCCGCTTGGGCGTGGAGAATAGCTTGCGCCTTCAGGCAGATGCCTTGGACGAGGCTATGGCATACGAACGTGGCAAGACTGCCCGCACTTCGCGCCTGCCCGATTTGCAGATAGGCTTGCGCGGGGGTGTCGTAGGGCAGCCAGTGGTATTCCAGCGCGGTTTGTCGGATGCCGTGCGTCCCGACACGCCCGACTGGTCGCAGAACTATGCGATAGATTTTACCCAGCCGCTTTACGAAGGCGGAAGAATCCGCTACGCCATCCGGAGGGCAGACCTGCAGACCCATGCCGCCGCACTTCGTTCCGCCTCCGACCGTGCCGACGTAAAGCTTGAACTGCTGGAACAGTATATGAGCCTGTTCAGCCTGTACAAGCAGCGCGAGGTGCTGATGCGGAACATCGAGGAATCAGAGCTTCGGTTGAAAGATATCCGCCAGATGAAGGAGGAAGGCCTGATTACGAACAACGACGTGTTGCGCAGTGAAATGCAGCTCACGAACGACCGCCTGTCGCTGACCGAAACCGAGAACAGCCTGGCGCTGGTTTCGCAACAGCTCGACATCCTGCTGGGACTGGACGAGAACCGCATGCTTTTGCCCGATACGTCCTTGCTCCGGCGTTCGGTGGCATTGCAGGAGTATGACACTTACGTAGAAGAGGCGTACCTGAACGACCCTGCCATGCAATTGTTGCGCAAGCAGACCGAAATAGCCAAAAACGAGGTTCGCCTGACCAAGGCCGAAGCTTTGCCCAGCATTTCGCTTTATGCCTCGAATACGTTGGCACGCCCCGTGTCGCGCACAATGGCGGACATGTATAACAATGCGTGGAATTTCGGATTGTCAGTCTCTTATCCCCTCTCGTCATTGTATAAGAACAATCACCGGGTGAAGGAAAGCAAGTTTGCCGTGCAGATGAACCTGAATGCCGAAGAACAGAAAAAGCAACAGGTGCGCGTAACGGTACGCACGGCATTTCTCCGCCACCGGGAAGCTTTGCGCCAGGTAGATGCCTTGAAGCTTTCCGTGCACCAGGCGGAAGAGAACTATCGCATTATGCAGAACCGGTATCTGAACCAGCTGGCGATACTGACCGACTTGCTGGATGCCAATGCGGTGAGGTTGAATGCGGAACTGCAACTTACATCGGCACGCACGCAGGTCATTTATACTTATTTTCAACTGGAAAGAGCCTGCGGAAGATTGTGAAATAAAACGAAGAATCATGGGAGAACTAAGAATAAAACGAGAAAGACTGAGGAAATTACGTATGCGGAACCGGATATTGAACGTGGTGTGCATCGTCCTTGCCGGTTCCGGACTATGGTGGACCGCCACTTATTTTTGGCGTTATTTCAATTATGAGGTGACCAACGATGCCTTTATCGACCAGTATGTGGCTCCGTTAAATGTCCGGGCATCGGGCTATATCAAGGAAGTGCGTTTCAGGGAACACCAATATGTGCACAAAGGTGATACGTTGTTGGTACTGGACAATAGCGAATACCTGATTCGGGTAAAAGAGGCCGAAGCGGCTTTGCTGGATGCACGGGGAGCACAGGATGTCCTGCATTCGGGCATTGAAACCTCGCACGCCAACATTGCGGTGCAAGACGCCAACATTGCCGAGGCAAAGGCACGCTTGTGGCAACTGGAACAAGACTATCACCGTTTCCAGCGGTTATTGAAAGAAGAATCCATCCCCCAGCAGCAGTTCGAGCAGGCAAAGGCATCGTACGAGGCAGCCCAAGCACGCTATCAGGCTTTGCTGGAGCAAAAACGTGCCGCCCAGTCGCAATATACCGAAACCAGCAAGCGGACCGTAAGCGCCGAGGCCACCATCCTGCGCATGGAGGCAGACCTCGACCTGGCAAGGCTGAACCTGTCGTACACGATACTGATAGCCCCCTACGACGGGTATATGGGCAGGCGCACACTGGAACCGGGGCAATATGTGCAGGCGGGACAGACCATTTCGTATCTGGTAAGAGGGGATGACAAGTGGGTGACCGCCAACTACAAGGAGACTCAGATTATGCATATTTACATCGGCCAGCCCGTACGCATCAAGGTAGATGCCTTGCCGGGCAGGGTGTTCCGGGGAGAAGTGACGGCCATATCGGAAGCCACCGGATCGAAGTATTCGCTGGTGCCGACCGATAATTCGGCAGGAAACTTCGTAAAGGTGCAGCAACGCATTCCGGTGCGCATCGACTTGAAAGACGCGTCGGATGACGACATGCGGCATCTGCGTGCCGGAATGATGGTAGAGACGGAGGCTTTGCGGAAATGATGGATGTAAGGAGTTTGGGACTTCCCGTGCGGAGGTGGGTGCCCGACTGGCTGGCGGTGGCTGCTCTTTTCATCGTGATATTGCCGGTATTGATGGTCAACGGCGCTTATACGGGCAGCATGCTCGAGGTGTCGAATACGCTGGGCACGAATACCGAGGACATCACGATGGCTTATTATGCCGCGTCGGCAGGGATGGCAATCGGCTATCCCATTGTACCGAAAGTGCTTTCTGCCTTTCCGGCGAAGCCTTTGCTGCTTGCCGACCTTGTCCTGCAGTTCTTTCTGAGCTGGATTTGCGCCCGCTCACAGAATGCGGATATCCTGATTGTGGCAAGTTTCGTCATCGGCTTCCTGAAGGGGTTCATGATGTTGTGGTTCATCCGTATCGTGAAATTCATCTTCAGCCCGAAGGATGTACGCAGCGAGTTTTACTCGTATTTCTATCCGCTGGTATTCGGGTTCGGACAGCTTTCGATGGTGCTTACGGCAGAACTGGCATACCATTATGACTGGAAGTATATGTATTATTTCGAAATGGCACTGATGCTGCTGAGCGTCCTGACGGTAATCATTTGCTTCCGGCAAGACAAGGACAGGACGGGATTGCCGATCGAAGAACTGCATCTGCGCGAAATGCTGGTGGCGGCTGTAGGGGTACTGATGCTGATGTACGTGGCGGATTATGGGAAGATGCTCGACTGGATGGCCTCTTTCAAGATTCGCGCCTACCTGGTTATTGGTCCCATACTGATTGCCTTTTTCATTTGGTTGCAGGCGCATGCCGAAAAGCCCTTCGTCAATCTGGCTCCCTTGTATCAGCCCAAAGCCATCGTGGGATATCTCTACATGATGCTGGTGATGTTTTTCAGCACGTCTACCACGTTGCTCACCAACTATATGACTTCCATCTTGCAAGTGGATTCCGCGCGTACGTACCTTTTATATATATGGATGCTGCCGGGATATGTGCTGGGGGCGTTCATCTGCTTCTGGTGGTTCAGGTGGCAACGGTGGCGTTTCCGCTTCCTCATAGCCGGAGGCATGGCATGCTTTGCCCTGTTTTTCGGCATATTGTATTTTACGGTTTCGCCGGAAAGCACTTACGAGATGCTGTTTTTCCCCGTGTTTATCCGCGGGCTGGGAATGCTGGTTGTGATTATCGCGTTTGCCTTGTTCTCGGTAGAGGACCTGAATCCGAAATTCCTGCTCTCGAATGCTTTTTTCCTGATACTTTGCCGTTCGGTGCTGGCGCCGATTATGGCAACTTCGTTTTACAGCAACGTGCTTTACCACCTGCAGCAAAAGTACATGCATTCGTTATCGGAAACCCTGACGATGGCAGACCCGCTGGCGGCATCGCGGTTCTCCCAATCGTTGAGCAGCGGAATAGGGCAAGGACACGGTTATGCCGAAGCGGCACAGATGGCGACTTCTTCGCTTTACGCCACGCTCCAGCAGCAAAGCCTGCTGCTGGCGTTGAAGGACATTCTGGGGTGGCTGTTCATCGTGACGCTGGTGATAGCCATCGTGTCGCGCTTCATTCCGTTCCATAAAACCATCCGTGTCACCTTTGCCAAGGCAGGCGATGATATGGTATAGTTATCATATCCCCAGCTTTTTCTTCAGTTCTTGGGAGAGGGCATCTTTGTGGACCAGGATATAGATGGTTTTGGCACGGACATAGCTTTCCGACATGTTCAGGTATCCTCCGAAACAGTTCCCGTCGGCTGCCCATGAGTTCTTGGTGATGTAGTAGCGGGTGCCGTTTTGGTCGGTTGCGATACCGGTGATGTGCATCAGGTGATCATCGGTGGTTTTCCCAGATTCGTAGCCTTGCTGGCGGATTTCGGGAGTGACGTTCACTTCCGGATACGGACGCTTAAAATGGAATACTTCGGCAAGCCGGTCTTTTGTGCTCAGTTGTCCCCAGCGTGCACGGTCGCTGTCTTTATACAGGTCGGCATTCTCTACGTCGGGATTGATTGCCACTCCGTTGTTGAACGAGAACCCAGGTTCGCTTACGTCACCGTCCCAGCACAGGGTGTATCCGTTTTCCAATGCCGTGTTCATTGTGCTTATCAGTTCATCCAGAGGAAGGTTGTACATACGTTGGTGCTCCCAGTTGTCGGGGATTTCCACTTCGAATGCTTTGTAATAGGGCTTGTGGGTGAAGCTGGTGAGCGGGATATAGTCGTCGGTGTCGATGTCCAGACTTTCTGCAAAGCTTTCAGGGGTGTATTCTTTGCCTTTATACGTGAATTTTTCGGGGAGTTTGCCGAAGTAGATATCGAACAGGCTATTGGCAAGCTGCTGGTATTGGGGGCTGTTCTTGCTTTGTTTGACTGCTTCTGCAGAGAGGGCTTCCACGTATCCGGCAAGTTCGGAGTGGTTGTGTACCGGTGAGTCGTAGTTAATGCCTGTATAGACTTCTTCGGGCACGATACCTACTTGGTTGAATGCAGTCATCCAACTGGTGGTGATGCTTCCTTGCCCTACGTTACCCTTGCCGTGGCGCAGGAAGTTGTCGGCCATCTGATTCAGGTATTTCTGGCGCACGATGAACATTTCTGAGAGATCATATTCTCCTTTGCCTTGGCGCAGCAGTTCCGATTCGATGAACGAGGTGGTGGCGAAGCACCAGCATGTACCGCTTATTGCCTGGTCTTTTACGGGGGTCGTCTTTTGCTGGACTACGGTGTTGAACTTGTATCCATCTTTCTCTTCTGCCATTGCCGGCAGGGTGGCAAGCGCGAAGGCTGCCCATACATAATGTCTCAGTTTCATGAGTTTTTAAGTTTTTGAGTTTTTAAGTTTTTGAGTTACTGATATCTGTTATTAGTTGTCCATTGTCAATTGTTCGTAAGGTATTCTTTTCGGAACATGTCGAGGAATAGCAGGAAGAGTGATACCAGCAATGGTCCGAAAATGATGCCCATAAAGCCGAAGATGGGAAGTCCTGCCACCACGCCGAAGATTGTAATCAGCGGATGGATGTTTGCCATTTTCTTTTGCAGGATGAACCGGATGAGATTATCGCATTGTGAGATGATGATGCCTCCGTAGGCAAGCAGTATCAGTCCGTGTACCCAATCGCCGATGATGAAGAAATAAGCGGTGACCGGAACCCATACCAGAGCCGTTCCTACCAGAGGGACGATGGAGGCGAAACCGGTAAGCATTGCCGTGAGAACCGGGTTCGGTGCATGGCAAAGCAAATAGCCGAACAATGAGATAAATCCTTGAATGATGGCTAGGAGAGGGATTCCGATGGCATTGGAGCGGACAATGAGCTGGATTTTCTGGAGCACTTCGCGCTTGTTGTTTTCTTCGAAAGGAAGCAGTTCGGAAATGAATTGCTCCATTTTGTCTCCTTCCCATAACATGAAAAACAGGAGCATGATAGCTACGGCAAGGTTTACTATCAGGTCGCTTACCCCAGTCATGATGGAATGGCCGATAGAGGACACTTGGCTGATGATGAATGACAGGTTTTTTTCGGACAATACGTCAAACCCTGTCTTTTCCTCGATGATGCTTATCATTTGTTGGGCGGGGCGGATGATATCGGCAGTATCGAAATGTAGGTTAGATATCTGATTGACCAGTGCCCAGCTGAAAAGTGAAAGTGGTATCAGGATGAACAGGGTTGTTCCAATTGTGATAATCCATACAGAGGCCAAAGGCTTGATTTTCTTTTTCAGCCAGTTTGAGAAGCCGCGCAATAGCAGGTAGAGGGTGAATGCGCCCAAGATGCCGTTCATGAAAGGCTGCGCCTGGCGGAATAATAGAATTCCCAAGCCTACAATCATGATGATGAGTGAATACTTCCAATATTGTTCTTTCATATCCTTAGGTATTTAGCGTTGATGGTTTGTGTTTGGTGATTCGTTCTTCTGATTTCCTTTTCTTCCAAAGCTGCCAGCTGTTGATGGTATTTTGCCACACCACGTAGCTTCCTGGAGCGATGGTTGTAAGCGGGTTCAGATAGGTGGCTGCCATCCAAATGGCAAGCACCGTGTTCTTTTGTCCCAATGCCTGTCCGCCACTGATGCGGTCGTGGTATTTTCCTCCGATGCTTTTTCCTCCCCAAAACTGGAGGCAGCAGATGACTAGTGCCAGAGCAGCGATAATACATTCTTCGGCTATGGAAGTGTTTCCTTCTATCACAGATTGGGTGGTTTGTCCCATTACGATGGTCAGGGATATTCCCCAAAGATAGAATGCCATGTCCTTAAGTCCTACCAGAAATTGATGGACAGGTGGGGCATAACGTCGCAACAACACCGCGATGAAGAAAGGAAAAAGCAGCAAAGGGAATACTTTCCCTAGTATCCGCATGAATGATTCGCCGAACGGAATGTCGGAAGGTTCCACCAGAGGAAAGACCAAAGGGACAACTATGGCTGCCAGAAGATTGGAAGCCAATGTATAAGTGGTAAGCGATGCGGCACTTCCGCCTAGTTTGTTGGTGATGACTGCAGCAGCCGTAGCAGTGGGGCAGATGAGGCAGACCATTGCTCCTTCAAGTGAGATACGCCATACGGAGCTGAAAGGAATGCAGAGCAATACTCCTGCTACTGCCAGACAGGAAATCAGTTGGATAAGCAACAAGATGCAGGTCCATCGCCGCGGAGATAGGTCTTTGACTTCTATCTTGCAGAACGTAAGGAGCAGTTGGGCAAAAATCAGCAGCGGAGTAAGCCAGACCACTAGAAACTTCACGAAAGGTTTGAGTGGATGCAGGAAATCGAACATGGCAAAGCAGAAATATCCTATGACTCCTGCCAGCATGGCCAAAGGCAACGTCCAGTTCTTGATAAATTGTAGCATGGTGTTTCCTACGTTTAGTTTAGGATGCAAAAATAACGAAAAACGTTAAAATGGTTGCCCTTTTTTCTGTTTTTATAGGCTTTCTCCATTAAAATAAAGAAATCTTGTCTGGCTAAAGGAAGAAACCCACAAAAAACTATTACCTTTGCACCAGACTGGAAACATGGGAAAGTATAGATTTAACATATTATGTATATGCTGTTTCTTGCTGTCTTTCGTAGCAACGGCTTCTGAAGTTACGGACAAATCGTTTACCGTAGTTATAGATGCGGGACATGGAGGTAATGATCCGGGGGCTGTGGGAAGACGTGGGCGAGAAAAGAACATCAATCTGAATGTCGCATTGAAATTAGGCAGGTTGATAGAAGAGCAGTGTGGTGATACGAAGGTGGTTTATACGCGCAAGAAAGATGTATTTGTGCCGTTGCATAGACGTGCCGACATTGCCAATGCTGCCAAGGCGGACTTGTTTATTTCCATCCACACCAATTCTGTTGCTTCACGTAACAGCAGGGTGAGCGGTACGGAGACCTATACGTTGGGACTTCACCGAACGGAGGATAATCTGGAAGTGGCAAAGAAAGAAAACTCTGTCATCTTGATAGAAGATGATTATAAGCAGCGTTATGCCGGGTTTAATCCCAATTCGTCTGAGAGTTACATTATTTTCGAGTTCCTTCAAGATAAGTATATGGCACAAAGTGTGAATTTTGCCCAATTGGTTCAGAAACAGTTCCGCCAAAGTGCACGACGTATAGATAAGGGGGTGCATCAGGCTGGCTTTCTGGTGTTGCGCGAAACCACAATGCCCAGCGTCTTGATAGAACTGGGATATATTACCAATGCCGCCGAAGAGCAATACTTGTTGTCCGACAAAGGCAGCTCGGCTTTGGCCCAAAGTATTTATCAGGCATTCTTGAGGTATAAGCAAGAGCATAAGACTCCGGCGGCTGGTGTGGGCGGAGATGTTCCCGTTTCAACCGTGTCAGAAGAGGAAAAGGAAGATTCAGGCATTCAGACAGAACAGGCAAGGAAAGACGGAGTGGAAGACAGACCGGTCTTTAAGATTCAGATATTGACTTCCGACCGGATCTTGCCAGCAAAGAGCCGCTTGTTTAAAGGATTAAGTCCTGTAGGACGGTATAAAGAAAAAGGATTATACAAGTATACTTATGGAGAGACGGTTGATTATAATCAGATACTACGCCTGAAGCGGACGAAAGTAGATGCAAAATTCAAGGATGCTTTCATCATAGCATTCAAGAATGGTGAGAAAATGAATGTCAATCAGGCTATCCGGGAATTTAAACGAAACAGATAATTAAAACAAAAAGACAAGCATATATGAGAAAAGAATTTAAAATAGGACTGGCGGGGATTGCTGCACTGGTCATCTTGTTTTGCGGCATCAAATACTTGAAGGGCATCAATATGTTTAAGCCCGAGAGTTATTACCTGGTAGAGTTTGAAAATGTAAACGGACTTCCTCAGTCGAGTCCGGTGTTTGCCAATGGCTTTAAGATTGGTATCGTGCGTGACATTCAGTACAATTACGCAAAGCCTGGCCATGTGCTTGTAGGCATTGAGTTGGATGAACACATGAAAATACCCAAGGGAAGCCGAGCTGAACTGGTGACGGAAATGTTGGGTACCGTAAAGATGAATCTGCTGCTTGACTTGCAGAATACTACCTATTATAATGAAGGAGATACGCTTCCAGGTTCGGCAAACAACGGACTTATGGGAGCTGCTGAACAGGACTTGCTTCCGAAGCTGCAACAGATGATGCCGAAAATGGATTCCATTTTGGGGTCATTGAACAAGCTGTTGGCAGATCCGGCATTGGCCCAGACGTTGCACAATGCCGAACAGTTGACCGCCTCCTTGAATGCGACCAGTGAGCAGCTGAACAAGTTGATGAGTACCGATGTGCCTCAGGTGATGGGAAACGTCAATGACATTACAGCCAATCTAAAGGTCATCAGCGGTAATTTGAAAGGTGTGGATTACGCTTCCACTATCTTGAAAGTAGATTCCACATTGGCTAATGTCCGTATGTTGACAGACAAATTGAACCGGAAAGACAATACGCTCGGGTTGCTGATGAATGATTCATCTTTATATCAGAATCTGAATGCAACGGCGACCAATGCGGCCAGTTTGTTGAAAGATCTGGAAACACATCCGAAACGCTATGTTCATTTCTCGTTATTCGGGAAAAAAGACAAATAAGAAGCTGTTTTGAATTTATCGTGCGATGATTTGGGATGAGTTTTTGAGGCATTTTCGCTTCTGTGATGAGGAAGATAGCGGGCTATCTGACGAAGAACAGGAG
>NZ_NFJG01000102.1:0-17249 GCF_002159755.1 Bacteroides sp. An269 | reverse complement strand
TCAGGAAGAAAATTAATGCCAGACCGAGAGAAAAACTCAATTTCTCGACTCCGGCTGAGGTCTTTTTCAAAAATATTTCGTAATGTTGCACTCGCTGGTTGACTCTGCCATTGGAAAATTTAAACAAACTCTGCGTGAAAATGCTGCATAAAAAGTTGGTTATATGGATTTAAAGCTATATCTTTGCAGCCGATTTAGTCCGTGGAGGTAGACAAGTAATCTGTGAGACGGATTCACCTTGCGGAGAAAACCCGTTTAATAATTTAAAAAGAAATGTACGTAATTGTAGAAATTAACGGTCAACAGTTCAAGGTTGAAGAAGGAAACAAGCTCTTCGTTCAGCACATTCAAAACGCAGAAAGCGGTGCAACTGTTGAATTTGACAAAGTTTTGTTGGTAGACAACAACGGTGAAGTAAAAGTGGGTGCTCCTACCGTAGAAGGAGCCAAAGTGGTTTGCGAAGTAGTTTCTCCGCTGGTAAAAGGCGATAAAGTGCTGGTATTCCACAAGAAGAGAAGAAAAGGCTACAGAAAACTGAACGGTCATCGTCAACAGTTTACTGAATTGACCATCAAACAAGTTATTGCTTAATCATTTAAAACGTAGAAGAAAATGGCACATAAAAAAGGTGTAGGTAGTTCGAAGAACGGTCGTGAATCGGAAAGCAAACGATTAGGCGTAAAGATATTCGGCGGTTCAGCTTGCAAAGCTGGTAACATCATTGTTCGTCAGAGAGGTACAGTTCATAACCCCGGCGAAAATGTAGGTATGGGAAGCGACCATACACTTTACGCATTGGTAGATGGAACCGTATGCTTCAAGAGAGGTCGTAAAGACAAGAGTTATGTATCGGTAGTTCCTGCTGCGGCTGAAGCATAATCAAATCCGAAAACGTATTTAGGTAGAAAAAGAGGCTTTCATTGAAAGCCTCTTTTTTATGCCAGATGGACGTAGAACGTGTTATTCGTTTTTCAGCAATGCTGTAAGGTCGTTCATAATGCCGGTATGCGGATAGGCGGCAAGCTCTTCCCGGGTGGTTGTTCCGTGAAGCACGCCTGCAAAGTCTATTCCTGCCGCCCGGGCAGTTTCCGCATCTACAGTGCTGTCGCCTACGTACAGGACATCCGTTTTTTCTGTTTGTAGCTTTTCGAGGGCGATGAATACGCCTTCGGGCGAAGGCTTAGGAGTCTGCACGTCTTCTCCACCTACGATAAGGTCGACCGTGCTTTCGGGAAGCGCATGTCCCAACAGTTCCATGATGCGGTAACGGTATTTGGTGGAGATGATGCCCAGTTTCGCTCCGCGTGCTTTCAGCGTTGCCAGCACGTGTGAGGTTTCGGGGAAGAGGTGGGTGTTTGCCGTCATATACTTGTCCGCTTCCTTTACGTATTCCTTCCGGTAGGCTTCCAGGGTATCGGCATCGGTGATTCCGCTGAGGAGGGAGAACGATTCCACCAGCGTTTTGCCAATGGTCCGCTTGATGGCTTCATCGCTGATGCCGGTATGATGATGGCGTTCGAGCACGTTGCGGTAACACATCACGATGCCTTTCGACGAATCTGCCAATGTATAGTCGAAATCGAAAAGATAAGTCTGGTATGTTTTCATTTGTCTGGATATATGTTTGGTGAATTGTGCCGCAAAGATACGTGAAATTGCCCGATTTTCCTAAAATACGGCACACAGACGGATAACGAATAGCATACAGCACACTGATGGAGCACAGATTTGCACCGGTAAAATTTAAAACTGTTTTGAATTTCTCCAAAAAGTTTTTTCTCGTTTTGATGTATTCGTTTTCGTGTGTGCTTTGGGCGATTTTTTGGTCCTTTCCGCTTCTGTTCTTCGTCAGATAGCCTGCTATCTTCCTCATCACACAAGCGGAAATGCCTCAAAAACTCATCCCAAATCATCGCACGATAAATTCAAAAACAGTTTCTTAACAGTGCTGCCTTGTCTGGTGTAATCAAGGACATATTCCTAAAAATGAATATATACTGCATCTGCTGTTGAATATATACTGCATCTGCTGTTGAATATATACTGCATCCACGGTTGAATATATACTGCATCTGCCGATGAAGTATATATCCGTAGGCAGATGCAGTACTACTGCGTTTTCAATTCAACCGAATAGGCTAATGGCGGACATTTGTCATTCCCCTTCGGGCACGTAGATGATTTCACCGTTTTCCAGTTCGTAGGCGATGCCCACTTTCTTGCCTCGCTTGCCGCTGGACGACTGGTCCTGACTGGGCGTGTAACGGTTGATTTGCTTGCCTTCCTTGGTGATGATTTCCATGTTGTCTTTGCCGGGATTCTTTACGATGGTGAAGTCTTTGTCGGTGAACACTTCGGTCATGTTCATGTGCATCACCATCGCTACCATCAGGGAGACTGCGAATACCATTGCTACGTCGAAGAGGTTGACCACTACACTTAACGGGTCGGTGTCTTCTTCTTTCTTGAAGAAGCTGACACGGCGGTTACGTCTACTCATACTTGCCCTCCTTTCTCAATCAACAGGCGCGACACATAGTCGAGGTTGTTGACGCACTTGGCATACCAGCGTTGCTTGAATTGCATCGAAACCAGCCCTACGGCACTGACTACCAAACCCACTACGGTGGTGGCAAACACCACTTGCATGTTGTATGCCATGCCGGCAATGTCGCCTGTTGAGAGTCCGACCAATGCAGGGCTCATGGCAATCAGGGTGCCAATCAGTCCCAATACGGGTCCTAACTTGGAGAGCATCTTGGAGAGTGCAACGTCTTTCTCGGCTTCCACCTCGAACTTGGAGAGGGTAAAGTCGGCATAGTCTTCGTTGACGGGACGGCTGAGTATGTCGCGCAGGTAGCAGATGTAGAGCGAATTGTCTTTGTCGGGCAATGCCTGCTTCAGGGCTTCTATGTTGCCTTCTTTGATAAGATGATCGAATGCTTGGTCGTTTTTACGTTTGGTGATGTACATGTTGTAGGTGCCTCCGATAAGGATAAGTGCACGCACGAAGAGGAAAAGCAGGATAATTACATCGGGTATCAACAGGCTGTTGGCTACCCAGAAAAGCATTTTAGAGATAAATTCCATTATTCTTGAATTAATAATTAATAGTGAATAGTTAATAACGTTTTTTCATTTTCCGTTCTTTCCATCGGTGGATAAGTGGATACTTGATTTGGCTCCATACATAACCTACGATGAATAGGATAACGAAGAGCGAAAGGGCAAGCGTTACGGCATTCCAGTTGACCGGTTCGTCTGCGGCGGCATAGACCGTCTTGCCGTTTACGGTGGTGAGCAGTCCGAGGATGCAGACGAAGAGGCTGATGAGGAAATGGATTTCCAGCCGCAGGTCTTTTTCCGGAACGAAGTATGTTACTGCCTTTGCCAATGCCGGAATGCCCATTAGCATCAAAGCCGCCACGATGTAAGCGGTTGTGCTGAATGCGGTTCCTACAAAGGTAAAAATGGCTTCGGTGAGGCAATAGAACACCACGGGGAACAAGAGCAGGCTGGGGTACCACCACAGCAGCTTTGCCCACCAGGGATTCTTCTTTCCGTAAAGCCCGCGCAGGTAGGTGACGCAGAACCCGAAGCAGAGGGCGGACTCAAGGGTGATGATGACCGCCATGTTCTGCAGGGCTTCGGTGTTCTGCAGGTAGTCGGCTATCTGTGTTTTCGATTGCAGGATGGCATACGGATATGCCAGCGCGGTGAATGCCGCCACAATCAGGCTATAGATGCCTGCCTGCCACCACCGCCACAGACTGAGCTTGAAAGCGCAGTTTATGGCGATGAACAGCATCAGGATGAGAATGATTTGTTCCATTTTATTTATGGTTTTGTGAACGTTTTCTTTTCAGTATCATCAGCAGGATGATGAAGGCGGCAAGCACAACACTGATTACTACGGTGCTGCTCAGCTTGTTGGTTTCCTCTTCGGGCTGACTGGAAGCGTTTACGGTGCTCTTCTTGAGAGTCATGCCTTTCTGTACGGTTCCGTCGGCAAGGGCAGCTTCTTTCATCCCGTCTATGCGTTGTTTGTAACCGGCTGCTTGCGGGGCACTGACGTTTGCGGCGATGAAGTCTTGCAGTTTGGCGTTGTTGTCGGCGAATCCTCCTCCCGAAGTGCCGTACTTGGCAACTAGTCCAGTGTGCAGTTCTGCCACGGCTTTCAACTGCTGGGGCGATGCTTTCCAGTATCCTTTGCGGGCGGTTTCCAGCATCACGGCGGTCATGTTCTGCAGGGCGGCAGGATTTTTGCCTTCAAAATAGTCTTGTGTGCCGAGATGGTATTTATCCTTGACATACACGTCGTAGATGTCGTTCCATAACTGCTGGTCGATGGCCTGGGGCTTCATTACGTTCCAGCCGTAGGTGTTCTGCACGATTTCGGCGATGGAGCTTGCCGCTCCGGCATCGCCTTTCATCTTTTCGCGGATGTAGGCGGGATTGAGGATGGTGGTGCGGCTCTCTACTCCGATAGCTTCTTTCACTTCCTGCATCCGTACGTTGTTGCGGTTGCGGTAATCGCTCAGGTAGGCATCGGGGTCTTTTCCGGTGACGTTGCGCACCGCCAGGTTCATGCCTCCCATGAACTCGTACACGTGGTCGAGGCTCAGCGCACCCCATGTGTTGCTTTGGCGGGGCTGTACGACGGCATCGGTACGGGTCAAGGCAGCTTCGAACGCATATTGGCGGAAGGCTTCCCAGTTCTTTTCGCTTCCGTAATAAGCTCCCATATTGTGCAGGTAGGTGCCGGCTATCTCTTTTTCGTTTTCCCAGCGGTCTCCGGCTTCTACCATTCCTTGGATGCCGGTGCCGTATCCGCCGTTTACGCCTCCGAATACACGGTATGCCGACATTTCGCGGGCATCTTTCGGTGTAAGCCCTTTCTCTATCAGGGCACGTTCGGTTTCAACGATTCCTGCTGCTACCTGGTTTTCGTACATATCGTCTTTGGCTGCCGCAGCCATTTCTACGGCACGGTTAATCAAGAAGAGGCGGGATGCCGCTAAGTCGCGCAATTGTCCGCTGGTCTGCACTACCACATCGATGCGCGGACGGCCCAATTCTTTCGACGGAATCAGCCGGATGTCGTTTACACGCCCGAAAGCATCGCGGATGGGTTCTACGCCCAGCATGTACAGGATTTGTGCCACGGTGGCTCCTTCGGTCTCAATGAATTCGCTGCTCCATAACGTATAGCTCACCTTGCGCGGGATGGAGTCGTGGTGGCGGCTCTTGTACATTTCGATGGTGTTGTTCGCCAGGCGGATACCTTTTTCCCATGCAGCTTCAGACGGAGTGGCTTCGGCATTGATGGCATAGAGGTTGCGTCCGGTGGGCAAGGTGTTGGGATTGGCTATCGGGTCGCCTCCGGGCGAAGGCTGCGTATAGCCTCCGGCAAGGGCGTTCATCATGTTTTCCAGTTCCTTGGCAGGGCTTTCCAGCAGGGCGGTACGATAGCGGTTCACGTTCTTGACGGCACGTTCCACTTCCATGATTGCCGTGGCGCGGGCGATTTGTTCCTTGGTGTATTCTTTGCGCTGCATCATCTGCTTCATCATTGCCGCCATGCCTCCTCCGGCAGGTTGGGAGGAAGTGGCGTGACGCTTCATCGCTTCTTCCATTTTGTGGAGCGAGGCGGAGTCGGCACCCATTTTCTTTGCCATTGCCAGTGCCTTGTCGGGATCCATGCCTTGTCCGGCTTTTTTCATTTGCTCGTGCATCTTTGCGCTGATGCCCGACGGATGTCGGACAGGCATTGAGGCGGGTTTTTCCTGCATCTCTTCGGCTGCCTGCATCATCATCGACAGCATGCCTTCGGGACGCTGGCGCGAGGCTTCTATCTCGCGTGCTTCGTCCAGCTGGGCTTGCGTGATGCCGGTGGTGCGGCATACCAGTTCGTCGGTGGCAAGCGAGGGATTGGCAAGCAGGCGGGCGACCAGCGTGCGTGCCGGAGTGAGGTACAGGCGAGTGAACCGGCTGCGGTGCTTCTCGGTCTGCGGACCTGTTTTCCCGTTCAGCTTGTCCAGTGCCAGCAGGCTATAGGCTATGGGTTCGGTAGCCATGGCGTATACGCTCGATTCGATACGTGCCTGTTCGTAGGGCACGCCCATCGTGTATAGCTGCCCTGTTATCTTTTCGTTGGCAAGCTCTTCGGCAAAATTTTCGACACGTGCCACTTCGTCTTCGGTGTAAGGACGGGTCAGCAGGCTGTCCAGCCCCAGGTCGCGGTGGATGCCCAGCTTGACGGTCAGGGCTTTCACCTTCAGCGATGCCCGGTCGAGGGCGGAACGGTCGAGAACGTTTTCTTCCAGCAGGTTGTTGTAGTTCTTTACGGCTTCACTCAGTTCGCGGTAGGTGCCGCGCACGTTGCTTTCCATAAACGGAGGCGTGAGGTACGATTGCAGCCCGGCATACGAGCGGCGTTTGGCGATGACCCCTTCGCCCACATTGCCGATGGTATAGATGTAGAAATGGGGCAGGGCGCCTACGAGGCGGTCGGGCCAGTCTTTGCTGCTCAGCGCCACCTGCTTGCGCGGAGTGAATTCAAGGCTTCCGTGGGTGCCGAAGTGAATCAGCGCATCTGCCTTGAATCCGTATTGCACCCATAAGTAGGGGGCGATGTAGCTATGAGGAGGTGCGGCATCGGTGCCGTGCACTATCTGGAACGAGTTGCTGCCCGCTCCTGCCGCCGGTTGGGGAAGCAGAACGACATTGCCGAACTGCAGGCGGGCGATACCCAGCTTGCCGTCCGCCGTTGCCATGTATTCGCCTGGAAACTCTCCGTTCGCCTCTGTCACTTGGTCATACTGTTCGGGGCGGATGCTTTGCTTCACCCAGTTTTCGTATTCGTCTTTCGTAATCAGTTGCGGATGTCCTTCGCGCATAAACCGGTCGGAAGCTCCTTCGGCGTAGGTGCTGAACACGGTGCCGCGCTCTTGGATGAGCCGTCCGAGGGCTTCGCTGCTCTCCGGCATCCCGTCTACCCGGTATCCTTCCTGGCGCAGGCGCACCAGTAGGTTGTAGAGCGAGGGCACTACCTCCATGCCCGAAGCGGTCAGGGCGTTCTGTCCCGGTCCTTTATAATAGACGATGGCAATGCGCTTTTCGGCGTTGGGCTTGCGTTGCAGGGCGATGTAATTGTTCACGGTCTGCACAAAGGTCTCCAGCCGTTCGGGGATGGCGGACGCATGTTGCAGCCCCTCCTTGTCGGCATAGTGGCCGAAGAGCGCGAAAGGGCGGATGGCTCCGTCAATCTCAGGTGTCACCACGCTTTGCGAGAGAAATCCGCCGTTCATCCCCATCGGGTCGTTTTCCCAGTCTTCCACCAGCGTGTTCACGTTCAGCGGGGCGAAGAGGGGGATGTTCTGCCGGGTCAGGTAATCGGTGATGTAGTCGCCCATGCGCCCGTGTGCCATGTTGATGACGGCAGAGGGACGCACCGAGTCTATCTGGTGGCGGGTGATGAAGCTCTTCATGCGGCGCACGGGATAGACCACGTTGCCCGTCTCTTCCAGCCGGCGGATGAGGTCGGTGGGTTCGCCCATCTGTCCGGTGATGATGATGCGTGGCGCACCGTCTTTCCACAGGTCGTGCTCTTTCAGAAATTGGTTGTATCCGGCTACGGTGTTGAAGCCTTTTGCCTCGTCATCGGGGTGGGAGGGGTCGATGTGGTACAGCATTTCGTTTGCCGCTTCCTGCACAGGTTCCGGCTCACGGGTGGAAATCAGCTTGCCGTCCACCGTGCCGCGCACATATTCCAGCATGCTGCGGTAGTTGCGCCTTCCGCCGCCAGCCAGATAGGCACGCAGGGGAGCGGCGGTGGCGGAGTCGAGCGAGCAGATGTCGTTAGCAGGGTTGGTGACCGCTGTCGAGAGGACGGGAAGCCCTCTGTCAGCGGCTTTTTGGATAAGGGCGCGCTGCTCTTCGGTGATGCGGATGCCCATCGCGTTGATGAAAACCATGTCGCAACCGTCCAGCTTGTCCAGTTCGTCGGTGCCGATTTCGGCGAGGCGGATGAACGGGTTGTCATTGGCTTTCGAAATTTCGCCCAGGGTAATGGCCTGGTAGTTGATGAAGCCTATCTTCGTGGCGCTGAACCAGCTGTTCCATACGGCGAACAGCAGGAGGGCGGCTACGAGGAGGCTACCCAACACAATCATTCTTTTCTTTTTCATTGCTCATTTGTTTTTAAGTAGATGTTGAAACTATAATTTGTCTGTTCAGAAACGCAGATTAACACAGATTTTCGCAGATTCTCATTTTGATTATCTGTTTTAATCTGCGTTAATCCGCGAAAATCTGTGTTTTTACTCTGTGGCGAGAGGTTTTATCCTGTCTGTCTCCGCCCTTCGGAGAGGTGGAAAATGTGCGGCGAGGGGTCGCCGCAGACCTTCGGACACCCGGAAAATGGATTTTAGCCCCTCGCCGCAGACCTTCGGACACTTGCAAAATGTGTTTTAGACCTCAGTTTCGGATTTTGCACGCCTGCAAAATGGATTTTAGACCTCTAAAACTGATTTTGCAAGTGTTGCAAAGTGTATTTTAGACCTCAGTTTCGGACTTTGCACGTCTGCAAAATGGATTTTAGACCTCTAAAACTGATTTTGCAAGTGTTGCAAGGTCGATTTCAGACCTCTAAATTGCATTTTGCACGTGTTCCGATGCCTTTTCCGTCAGAACAGCTGGTTCACGTCGAGCGAAAGCCCCACGGAAACGGTGGTGCCGGTGGTGGTGGGCGTGCTGTTGTAATAGTGGTCTGGGCGGTAATTGAACAGGTTGTCCACCACTACGTTCACGCGGATGCCCCGGTACACGCGCTGCGCAAGGTTCAGCTTCCACAGGGTGTATGCCGGATAGGTGGTCGAGGTGGTGCCTGCGTCGGGGTCGGTATAGCTCACGTATTCGTCCGTGGTGACGCGCGAGAGGACGCGGCCGGTCAACGTCACGTCGAAACCGTAGTTTTTCCACTGCTTGCCGTAGTCCAGCTTGGCGGTGGCGGAATGGGGACGGGTGGACGAGAAGTAAGGCTCGCCATCGGGGATGTGCACGTGGGTGTAGGCATACGAGAGGCGCACGCCCAAGCCGCAGGGATACTTGGCGGCTACGTCGGCGTTTAGCCCGGCGATGTTCATCTGGGCGATGTTGGAGTAGACCATTCCGTTGCGGCTCTGGTCCCACACGGTAGTGATGCGGTTGTCCACTAGGTTGAAATATCCGGTCAGGGTGACATTGTAGCGGCTCTTCAGGTATTCGGCGGAGAGCGAGAAGTTTTGGCTGCTTTCGGGTTTCAGGTTCTCGTTGCCGTATATCATGAAGACGTTCGCCATGTTGAAGTCCATGTACATTTCCTTCAGCGTGGGGGCGCGGAATCCGCCGGCGTAGGAGGCGCGGAGCGAGCAGTTGCGCCATTTGTACATGATGCCGAGTTTCGACGAGGTGTTCTTCACGTCGGCTTCGGAATAATAGTCGAAGCGGATAGACGACATCACGTTGAGGTTGCGGATGGGGTTCATGTCGAACTGGGCGAAGGCATCGGCGGTGTATTGCTCGTGGTCGCCGTTGTCGGTGAACTGGTAGCTCATCAGGTAGTCGCGCATGAAGTCGCCTCCCACGGTAAGGGTGTTCTTGTCGTTCATCGCATAGTTGTAGAGGGCGCGCACGGTGTGCTGCACGTTGGTATAGTCGCGCAGGTCATAGTCTTGCGCAGGGTCGTAGTCGCTCTTGTCGTACTGGTCGAAGCTGTACGACAGTTCCAGGTCGCTCCGCTTGTTGAAGGTATAGTTGCCCCGGAGCCCTCCCGAAAAGTCGCGGTAGCGGTCCTTGCTCGATGTGCTCTTGTCACGTTCGCGGAAGAAGTATCCCAGCCGTCCGGTCAGCTTCAGCCGGTCGGTAGGGGTATAGACGAGGCGTTCCTTGAAGTTCCACGTGCGGTTGCCGTACACGCGGCTGAAGTCGTTCTCCTCGCCGTCCTTGCCCACGGTGCCCACTTCGATGGGGTCGGTGGAGGTGTGCTGCACGTTGAGGCTGTTCTGGAAGTCGCCTGCGCGGAAGGTGAAGGTGCCTCCGTAACGCTGGTCGTTGTGCGCGCCGTACTTTCCGTTCAGGTTCAGTGTCCACGGTTCGGTGGCTTCCTTGGTGATGAGGTTGACCACTCCGCCCACGGCGTTCGAGCCATAGAGTGACGATGCCGCCCCTTTCACGATTTCGATGCGTTCCACGTTGTCCAGGTTCAGGCGGCTGTAGTCGATGTTGTCCAGCGTTTCGCCCGCCAGCCTTTCGCCGTCGACAAGGAAGAGGACGGCGTTTCCTCCGAAACCCTGCATGTTGAGCGAGGTCTGCTGGTCCATGGAGTAGGAGAACTCGATGCCTGGCAGCTCTGCCTGCAGCAGGTCGCCGATGTGTGTGGCGTCTACCTTGCGGATGTCGTCGGCGGTGATGACGCGTGTCACGATAGGCACGTCTTTCAGCAGCTTGGGCGTGCGTGTACCCGTTACCACTACAGTTTCCATACCTATGGCATCTTCTTCCAAAGCGAAGTCCAGCCGGTCTTGTCCCGGTTGGAGTGCATGGCTTTGCGTCACGTATCCGATGAACGATGCCTGCAGGGTGTATGCTTTCCCGTCGGGGAGGCGCAGGCGGTAGTTCCCTTCGGCATCGGTGGTCATTCCGATGGCTCTGTTCTCTTTCACGAACACCGTTGCTCCGGCAAGCGGCCCGTTGTCCGCATCGAGCACTTTCCCCGAAACGTAGCGTTGTGCGGCGGCACTTGCCGCGATGAGGAGGCAGCCCGCCAGCACGATAAGATTTTTCAGTATAGGTTGTTGCATATTCTTTTGTTTTTTATTAAATGGGCTGGGGGCTACAGCGGATAAGCATATTCGATAGTGAGGTGTCCCGAAGTATTCTGCTCGTTGCGGAATGCCGTGAGGCGCAGGGCGGCATAAGTGCCGTCGGCCATGCGCAGGATGTACACCTTATTAGATAAGGTATAAATAGGTGGCATCGTGCTAGTGTCCACGTCCAGCCATTTGGCAAGCTCGGCGTTGTAGCTGGAGGTGGCATACAGGATGTTGCCCTCCATCATACCCGACATATCGATGGTGATTTGGGTCTCGGTGTCGCTCACGTAGTTCCCCGTTGGGATGCTGCTCATCAGTAGTACGGCATCCAGGCTGGTCGCCTCGGTCTCCAATACAGCACCGCCGTTGGTCTTTACATCGTAGCGGTGGATAGCGAAGTCCCACTCAGCAGGCAGCGAGGCGTTTTCTCCCATTGGTACCTCCGTGCCGTCCGTTCCGGTGATGCGGGTGGAGTCTATTTCTTCGGTATGCAGGTTGATGTAAGTCCACTGGGCATAATCGGTGGCATCAATGAAGAGTGTTCCCGTTCCGTCGCCGTTCGGGTTGAAGCCGTAGCCGGTAGTGGTGCGGGGCTGGTCGTAGATGCCGTCCAGTATGCCGTCGCACGCCGGGAACAACAGCATTGTTGCCCCCAGCGCGAACAATTGATAAAGACGAAACAATTTCATGTACTATTTACTATTTGATTATTTACGATTTGCCTTAAATCGTACCTCGTAAATCGGAAAATCGTACATACATCAGTTGGCTGCAGGCATATCGCCCAGGGTGAAGGTGATGGTAAGCCCGCTCATCACGCCGGGTACGGTGAAGGTGAAACTAACGTTTTCCTTGCTTTCATCGATGCTTCCGCTCAGCGTGCAGGGATATTCGCTCACGTTGCCGTTCATTCCCATTTGGGTGGTACCTTCTCCGCTCAACGTATAGGTTCCGTTGGCTTCGGTTGCGCTTACACTTGTGAATGAAAACTCGCCCCACGTATCCGATGTGTATGCCAAGGTGAAGGTACCGTCGTTATTGGCAGAGAGCGTGATGGTTTGGTTTTCGGCCGTCATGCTTTCAAAATAAGCGCAGCTGGCATTGGTCCATCCTTCGTAGGAGCCGGCAAGAAGTTTCTCTGCCGGAATGTCGCCCAAGGTGAAGGTGATAGTCATCCCACCCATTACCGACGGTACGGTGAAAGTGAACGTGCCTTCGGTCCGTCCTTCGTACAGTGTGCCTTGCAGGGTGCATTCGTATTCGTTTTTCGTGTCTCCCATTCCCATTAAGGTCGACCCGCTTCCGCTTACGCTGTACGTGCTACCCGAATGCGTCACTTCGGCTCCACTTACGGTAAACTCACCAAAGCTGGCAGAAGTATAAGTAAGGGTGGCTGTGCCGTTTTCCCCGTCGTTGGTTATTGTCAGCGATTCACCTGCCGATACCAGCGGCGTATCGGTATATTGGAATGAGGCTTCGGAATAGCCTGCATATGTGCCGGCGATGTCTGCTGCCGGATTCTCGTTGATACTGTTGTTTTCATCGTCGCTGCATGCAGCCGCAAATAATGCAAGGGCCGCACATGCTAATAGATTCTTTAGTTTCATGTTGCTATTTTGATTAGGTTTTGGTTTTACGATGCAAAGGTAGAGTGGTTTCAGAGGGTGGTCAATACCTAAAATTCATGAAAAAAGACGGTGGCCTTGAGTCTGAAAGGAAGTGAGAAAATCAGTATTTTTAGGTATTTATATAAAAAAGAAACGTCGGAAACTCCGTGTTTCCGACGTTTGGGGTAGTAACTTTTTGTTAGAACAAGATGATGAGCCTTTGGTAATTGTCAATTGTCAATTGCCATCGGGTGATAGTCTTTGGCAAGCCCACCCTCGCTGGTCTCTTTGTAGAGTGAGGGGAGGTCGTGTCCGGTTTCTTTCATTACTTCTACTACACGGTCGAACGATACGCGGTGGTGTCCGTCGGTGAACGCAGAGTAGGTATTGGCGTCAAGGGCACGGGCAGCGGCGTAGGCGTTTCGTTCGATGCAGGGAATTTGCACCAGTCCGCACACAGGGTCGCACGTCATGCCCAAGTGGTGTTCCAGCCCCATCTCGGCAGCATATTCTATCTGTGCGGGACTTCCACCGAAGAGTTGGCTTGCCGCTGCAGCCGCCATCGAGCATGCCACGCCTACTTCTGCCTGGCATCCGGCTTCGGCTCCCGATATCGAGGCGTTATGTTTGACGATATTTCCTACCAGTCCTGCGGTGGCAAGGGCACGCAGGATGCGGGCATCGCTGAACTCCCGGGTTTTCTGTAAATGATAGAGCACGGCAGGCACCACGCCACAGGCTCCACACGTGGGGGCAGTTACGATTTTTCCGCCCGAAGCGTTTTCCTCGCTTACGGCAAGGGCGTACGCAAACACCAGTCCGCGTGAGCGGAGCGAGTCTTTGAATCCCTTTGCCTTGATGTAGTATGCCGATGCTTTCCGGCGCAGGTTGAGCGGTCCAGGCAATACGCCTTCAGCATCCAATCCACGCAGGATGGCTGCCTTCATTGTTTCCCATACTTCGGCGAGGTAGTCCCATATCTCTTTACCTTCGCATTGTTCTACATATTCCCAGTAGCTGCGTCCGGTGTGTTCGCACCAGTAGAGTATCCGGCTCATCGTGTTCATTTCATAGATGTCAGGAGTGCTACCTTGCGGATGCCCTTCTTCAGCAAGTGCCCCTCCTCCGATGCTGAACACGGTCCACTCATCGGTTTTCTTTCCGTTTCCATCGAAAGCCTTGAAAGTCATTCCATTGGGGTGGAAGGGAAAGAACACATGCGGTTTCCATACGATTTCGACCGGTGCGTGTGGTTGGAGTACGTCTAAGATGGCCACATCGGTCATGTGTCCCTTGCCTGTAGCGGCAAGGCTTCCGTAAAGCGTCACTTCGAAAGATTTTGCTTCGGGATGGCGGGCAAGGAATTGTTCGGCAGCTTTCCGCGGTCCCATGGTGTGGCTGCTAGAGGGTCCTGTGCCTATCCGGTATAATTCTCTGATTGATTTCATCTTTTTAAGTATGTATGTGAAATGGTTAATCTTTTACCACAGATGACACAGAGTATCACAGAGGAGATAAAAATAAAAAACGCTGTGTCCCTCTGTGTTCTCTGTGGTGAATGGTTCATTATATATAATGTAAGTCATTTCAAATCTACCACCGTGATTCCCGCCCCGCCGAACTGTACGTGCTCGTCTTGGAAATGCGCTACGCCGGGTACAGTGGCAAGGTATTGGCGTATCAGTGTGCGAAGGATGCCCGAGCCTGTTCCATGCAGGATGCGGACACGGCTTACGCCTACTTGAATGGCATCATCGATGAAATAGGTGACCGCCTGTATGGCTTCATCGCCGCGCATGCCCCGTACGTCGATGTCTTGCTTGAAGTTCAGTTTCTTCTGGTACATCTGTTCTTGCGTCTCGCTGCTTACGAAGGTGGCTTTTGCCATCACGTTCGAAATCTTGGGTGGGTCGGCGTGTTCCAGCCGTTCGGTCTTGACATTGGTTTTCATCAGTCCGAACATCACCACGGCGTTCTGTCCGTTTAGTTCCAACACCTGTCCTACACTTGTCTGACCTTTGATGCGCACATAGTCTCCCGTGCAGATGGGCTTTGCTTTCGGCTGCATAGGGGCAGTTTCGGCTTTTTTGTTCTTCCGCTCTTCTTTGCGTTTCTGCTTTTCGCGCAGGCGTTCCATTTTGCGGGCTATTTGTTCTTCGAGGGCTGCGGTGTCAATGGTCTCCACTTCTTGCTTGAAATCGGCAAGTTCCTGGCGTGCCGTGCGTGTGCGTTCTTTTTCCGCTTGTGCTTCCTTGATGGTGCGGATAGTGTTCTCTATCTTGGCGTTCGATTCCTGGAGCAGGTGTTCGGCATCCTCCTTGGCTTTTTGCAGGATTTCCTTCCGCTTGCGCTCCAGTTCTTCTATCTCTTGCTGGTAGCGGGCAATGGTGTCTTCCATCTGCTTTTCTTTCTTGCGGATGTTTTGCCGCTTGGTTTCCCAGTAGCGTTTGTCGCGCACGATGTCTTGCAGGTATTTGTCGCTTTGGATGTATTCGCTGCCCACAATTTCCGAGGCATCGGCTATCACCTCTTCGGGCAATCCGATTTTACGGGCTATCTCTACGGCGAACGAGCTTCCGGGATTTCCTATCTGCAACTGGAAGAGTGCGCGCATTTCGTGGCGGTCGTAGAGCATGGCTCCATTGATTACGCCTTCGTGGTCTTCGGCAAAGTGCTTCAGGTTCTGGTAATGGGTGGTGATGACCCCGAATGTCTGTTTCTGGTTAAACCGTTTCAGTACCGCTTCGGCAATGGCGCCTCCGATTTGCGGCTCCGTACCTCCGCCGAACTCGTCTATCAGGATAAGGCTCTTGCCGTTGCAATATTTCATCATATTCTTCATATTGGTAAGGTGTGAAGAATAGGTGCTCAGGTCGTCTTCGATGCTTTGTTCGTCGCCGATGTCGATAAAGATGTTTTCGAAGATGCCCGCATGGCTCCGTTCGTTCAGCGGTATCAACAAGCCACATTGGAGCATGTATTGCAGCAGTCCTACGGTTTTCAGACATACCGATTTGCCTCCGGCATTGGGACCCGATATCAGCAGGATGCGTTGGCGGCTGGTCAGTTCGATGTCCAGCGGCACTACCTTCTTATTGTGTTTCGCCAGCGATTTCTGGAGCAATGGGTGTACGGCTTCTATCCAGTCGATGATTTGTTGTTCTTCGAAGGCGGGCTTTACTGCTTTGATATCTATACAGAAAAGGGCTTTGGCACGGATAAAGTCGATAAGTGCCAGGAATTCGTATGATTGCAGGATGGCGGGTACTTGCGGGCGGATGGTTGCCGAAAATTCGGTCAGTATGCGGATAATTTCCCGTCGCTCTTCACCTTCCAGTTCCCGGATGCGGTTATTGGCTTCTACCACTTCTGCCGGTTCAATGAAAACGGTCTTGCCTGTAGCCGATTCATCGTGTACGATGCCTCGTATCTTGCGCTTCATGCCCGGAGCCACAGGAATGACCAACCGTCCGTCGCGCATAGTCGGCGTCACGTCTTTTTCCACGAAACCTTCTGCCTGTGCACTGCGCAAGATGCTGTTCAGGCTGCGCGAGATGCTGCCTGTCGTGTCAGCCAGTTCGCGCCGGATACGCAAGAGCTCGACAGAGGCATTGTCTTTTATCTTGCCGAACTTGTCAAGAATGTTGTTGATGCGCGCTATGAGCTGTGGAAATACCAGAATATCGGCAGCCAGGGCGTGTAGGGCAGGGTAGGGTGAGTGCGAATCTTCGTCTTCCTCGTCCTCTTTTTGCAGAAAACCCACGATGTCGCGTATCGTTTCCAGCGAGCGGCGCAGGTCGAACAGTTCCTGTTCGTCCAAATACAGTCCTTCCACCCGGATGCGTTTCAACGAAGGGCGCACATCGAAAAAGTATTGGCTGGGAAATTCGTCTTCCTCTTCCAGAATGCGGACGAATTCCACTACTTCCTCCAGCCGGCAGTTGATTTCTTCGTAGTCGCTAGAGAAAGTCATTCCGTCTGTTTTTTCTTCGCCCAATGTACTCAGGCACTTGGCTTTTATAAGGTTCCTGATTTGGTCGAACCCTATTTTCTGTTCAAAGTTTTGTGGATATATCATGCCTTGTTAATGTCTGTTCTAACAATTTGGTTATCGTCGGCAAAGTTACGACAATGCGAAAAAACAATCAAAAAAAGTGATGAAATATTTGCCAAATTGAAAATAATCCGTACCTTTGCAGCGCTTTTGAAAGGAAGCACATCGCGAAAAGCGTTTTGGAGAGGTGGCAGAGTGGTCGATTGCGGCGGTCTTGAAAACCGTTGTACCGCGAGGTACCCGGGGTTCGAATCCCTGTCTCTCCGCTGAATATATTGGAAAAGAGTAGAAAAGTTTCACAAAATTAATTTTGTGGAACTTTTTTTTTGTTGCCTTGTGTCTGCTTTTTTGCATCAACCGTTACGGGGTCACGTTACGTCACCGCCACAGTTACAAGAATCGTTTAAAAAGCAAAAAGCATCGACAATCATCAGATTATCAATGCTTTTTCACCAGTCGGGGTGACTGGATTCGAACCAGCGACCACACGCCCCCCAGACGCGTACTCTAACCGGGCTGAGCTACACCCCGTCACTTTTGTTTTGCGAGTGCAAAGGTAACACTTTATTTTGAATCTGCAAACAAAAAAAAGATTTTTTTTGCTTTGTCCTCAAGAGGCTATTTAAATGGCAGAGTCAACCAGCGAGTGCAACATTACGAAATATTTTTGAAAAAGACCTCAGCCGGAGTCAAGAAATTGAGTTTTTCTCTCGGTCTGGCATTAATTTTCTTCCT
>NZ_NFJG01000101.1:0-17446 GCF_002159755.1 Bacteroides sp. An269 | reverse complement strand
CGGATGACCCTGATTCCGGGCTTCCACCGCCTTCCTCCGCCCTTTCCGCTACGCTCCAAGGACGGAGGAAGGCGGTGGCGGAGTTGCACTTCTAACTTGACGGTGGGAGCGAAGCTATCGTTTCCAGTGTCACATCATTACCATGAGCCGCAAGAGCATAACCCAAACGCGCACCATCCATATACAAAGGAAGGTGATGCTTGCGGCACACAGCCGACAAAGCCCGAAGTTCTGCCAATGTATACAAAGTCCCATACTCGGTAGGCTGGGAAATATACACCATTCCAGGAGCTACCATAGCCGTCCAACTGGGATTGGCATAAAAATCTGTAACATAGCGGTTCACATCCGTAGCAGAAAGCTTACCCTCAGCATGTGACAAAGCCAGTACTTTATGCCCGCCAGCCTCTACAGCACCGGCTTCATGCTGGTTAATGTGTCCGCTCTCTGCAGCTATCACACCTTCATACGGACGAAGCATTGCTGTTATCAGCGTAGCATTGGTCTGCGTTCCGCCTACCATAAAATGTACCTCCGCTTCGGGAGCAGCGCACGCAAGCCGTATTTTCTCACGTGCCGCCTCACAATACACATCAGTTCCATATCCCGGTGTCTGTTCCATATTAGTCTGCATCAACCGCTCCAATACAAGCGGATGCGCCCCTTCCAGATAATCACTTTCAAAATGTAACATAGTTTACAATATAAAAAATCCAAGACAAAGATAGAAATAAAACCTCTATCTTTCTTGATAAAAAGCCTCCAATCTCAATAAAACAAAACAGACCCTCATACGGAACATTTTACCAACAAACCTTAATATCAGACACGAATACATCTATAAATCAAATACTTATATACAATCCGTCAGTAGCCGGAGCGGCTACTGACGGGGCATAAACCACCTTTCTCCGTGAATCAAGCAGTGCGATCAACTCATTGATTTAGAACGATTTGAGTTTTTTAATTTATAAATTAAATTTAATTTGTTATGAGAAAAAAGTATTTAAGTGCACTGCTGTTCGGAGCGTTATTGTTCGCTTCGGCAGGAACTTTTACCTCTTGTAAAGACTACGATGATGACATCAGTAATCTGCAGACACAAGTGGACGGAATTAAGGCCGACCTCGAAGACTTGCAGGCGCAGATTAGCGCAGGAAAATGGATTACTAACATTACCTCTATCGAAGGCGGATTCACAGTAACCTTCTCTGACGGTCAGTCATTCAATATCGTAAATGGTAAGGACGGACAAAATGGTGCTCCGGGTGCTGCAGGTGCTCCGGGTACATCATGGGAAATCGGTGAAGATGGTTATTGGTATAAAGACGGTGAGAAGACCGAATACAAAGCTGCCATCGATGGTGAAGCTGGAAAGATTGTCGTTCCGGAAATTAAAGACGGCGTATGGTATGTAGCCAATGAAAAAGGTGAACTGGAAGCTACTGAATACAAAGCTAACGGTGCAACTTATGCCGTAGCTGAAGCTAACGGTGGTTTCACCATCTATGCTCCGACAGAAGACGGAAAAGAAATGCTGGAAATCTATTGCCCGGGGCCTGCATCCATGATTTCTTCTATTATATTGGAAGATACACAGAATTCTACAGCTGGTAGACAAAATAATAAATTGGAACTTATCTGGAATAAATTTACGCGTCCAAGCCAATGGGCAGGTCCAAGAGCATTGCCTGCTAATGAGTCTGTAGTATATTCTTCTAACTCTGCTATTGGCATACGTGTTAATCCTGTAGATGCTCCGGCAGATGAAGTGGCTTACACCTTGGTTAATTCGAAGAATCAAGAACTGAGCCATATCAAATTAACGGCAAAAGCATACGATGACTTGCTTACAATTGACAATGCACAGGGACGTGCTGCAGGAACAAGCAACGGTTTGTTCACATTGAGCATGGACGAATTCACTTTGACGAGTGGTGAAAATACCGATTTCAAAAATGAATTGGATCAAGAAAATAAGGATGAGAAAGTCGCTTTTGCAATCAACGCTGATTATAGCACCCGTTCTGCTTATGACATTCTAGTTACAGCAGAAGAAGGTCTGGCTTTGGATAAAGTTGCTGTAAAGGAAATTAAAAACAGCAACGCTAACGTTGGTAATACTACAAAGAAAGATATAGAGGTGGATTTAGGGAAAACATATACCATCGTTGTTCCGGAAGATGCAGAAGGTGCAATGTATGATATGTGGTTTGAATTTGAAAAGGCTGATCAAGAAACGTACGGCATACAGTGGGATAATGAAGCACGTACTTTCAAAGTGACAGTAGATCCAGACCTCGTTACCCCTGCCGATGCCTTTACTATGACAATCCATACATTGGATACACAAGGTAAGGTAGGTGAAGTTAAGTATTCTGTAGACTTAAGTTCTGTCATCACTACTAATGTTGTAGAATACGAAGCTGAAACATACGACATCTCGAACCTGTTAGATGCAAATAAACCGCAAGGATTTGATTTGGCTATCAGCCACATGGAAAATGAATTAGGATCTGACAAGTGGATTTCTTGGATTAACCGTGTTAACTTGAGTCAGACTGTAGCTGCATTGTATACAGATAAAGACTGCAAATCTGCAGTAGCAGATGGTATCAATTCTTTGAAGATTGTATATAAGGATGCAAATGATAAGGACGCTACAGCTAAGACATTAGAGACTATCAAAGTCACAGTTGATAAAGAAAATGCAGGCAAATTGCACTTAGCTAAGCAGTATTACTTGAAGCTTACATTCAAAGACGAGAAGGAAGGTGATATCAACTCGATTGTAGTTCCTGTAACATTCACTGCTCCGACTGTAGCTGACCAGTTTACACGCGACGCAAACTTTGTGGTTGATGATGTAATCACCGCATACTTCTATAATACAGACGCTAACAAGAATCAGATTAATGTCAAGAGATACTTTACTGCTGTAGATAAATATGCTAAATTGTCTCTTGATACAGAAACGACATTGGCTACTGTAGGCAATACCGAATACAAGTCTGGAGCAACTGGTACTAATACTAATGATGGCTTGGCTACACTTACCCATTCAGGTGCAACTCTTGATAATGATTACATTATATTGAATGAAGTAGGAGTAAATAACAGCACGGGTATCGAACTTGGATACGGCAAGAACTTGATTGTTACCGCTAAGAATGACAACTATGCTGATACGAAGTGGGTATACGATAAGGAAGCAGACAAGACTTATCAGTTCACTATCACTATCATGAGCCCGATTTACGAAGGTACCGTAACCCCGGTAGGCAATAATTCAATTCCTGTTATTGCCAACAATGAATCTGGTTACGCTATCACTGGCAGCATGATTACGGGTGTCGATTACAATAATAACAAGTTCAGCGTTGTTCCGAATACAAGTAAGTATGGACTTCCGGAAAATGAGAAAGATAATACTATCGACGCTTGGTCAAGTAAGCAAATTCAGAATGTATATGTAACACCTGATAGAGCAGAATACTTCAATGGCGGCATTAGTTTCCGTATACCGGGTGGTACGAAAGAAAATCCGATAGAAGGCGCAATCGTAGTGAAAGCAACTCCGATGCCAAATACCACAGAAACCTCTATTACAGTCCATGTAACCGATGTATGGGGATATACAAAGGCTGTATCAGTTCCTGTGACTATCCAAGTAGGCGAATAATCTACTTTGATTACTCTATAAATAAAAAAAGCGACTCTTTCGAGCCGCTTTTTTTATTATAGAGTAATCAGTTAAGATTATTCTGCGCTTTCTCCAACAGTGATTGTTACAGGAACTTCTGTATTCAATACAAGTCTCCATGCATCGGTTACAGATACAGGCAGGTTGACTGTCGTTGTATTCGAGATGGAGCGACCTTGTATACGGATGTAACCTTGTTGAGCCGTAACTGTATTGCCATTTGCATCTTGTGTTGTTACGCTTACCCACCGTGAATTATCAATATAATGTTCATCATCAATGCCCGGAACAACATTTGCAATTTGTGCATTGCGCCATCCTGTTGTCAAGTTTCCTTGGAACATATAGAAGTCATTATTTGCATAGTCGCGACCGATAATGTCTTCTTCTGTGATTCTTGCGCCCTGTACAAAGTCGTTCGCATTGATAGTGACAGCATCACCTGATACAGGAGTAACCGTACCTTCATAAACCGGGCTCAACAGACGAATCTGGAAGTTGTATGTATCGTCACCGCTTGTTGTATAATTCCAACCGTGAGTTGCTGTTTCATCCGTGTTATAGTAGCCTTTAGTTACTTTCACTGTTACAGCTTCACCATAACCATTTACGCCTCTACCATTAATGATACCTTCATGACCCTGTGTTGCATCGAAGTCAAGAGTTGTATGAACCGCTTCATCATTATTATTGTAGGTGATGAATTTATTTGCGCTGAGTTCAAACAACCAGTTGCCATCATGTCCAGTTTCGCCTACATTGCCGTTTGCGAAGCCCACATTAGCATCACTTACGTATTTGCTGAAGTATCTTGTCAAGTCAACTGCTGTGTTACCCGTTGTATCGTAGAAATATGCATTAATTACGTTATCTACTACGTATGCGTCACGGATAGCGAACAAGTCAGCCAATTTCGGTGCGTGGAATTCTACTGGAACAGTGATGCTGTTCAGGGTTTCACCACCAGTTGTCTTGAATGTAGCTCTGATATAGTATGTATGGTCAAGTTCCAAACCATTTACATCACTATTGTTGATGTCTACTTGGATGAAGTTTGCCGCATTTCTGTTGTCATCCGCATTCGGGTTATAGTTCGGATTGTTTTTGTCCAACAGTTGAGATACGACATTGATATCAATACCTGCAGGTATTGTATTGCTGAAATGACTGCCATCAGCCGACCATTCCATTTCAACAGCCGCATCACGCAAGTCTACGTTCTGAATCCATTGGTTCAGGTTGCCACCCAAAGCAGCCTTCATAGTTGCCAAGTCAATGCCGAAGTAGTTCTTGTTATGAGTTGTATTGACGTTGTGTTCAATCAATGAGTATTCAGCCGGAGCGTTGATTTCTGTATTGATTTGTACTTGGATTTCGGCTTTATTAACTGTACCATCGTTTGCAACCGTGTAAACAGTCAGGTCGAAGTTAGCCGGAATAGTAGATACATCCGGGTTCTTTCCGATTCTGAAGGTGTGGTTGTCTTGATCGAATGTCAATCCGTATACTTCCACATCCGAAGCATCTGCAGTCAGATACATGTCATAGAGGGCAGATGATTGTACACCCATTCCGTTGACTTGATAGTTGACGCCAGTTTTGAAAGTAACATTCTGCGCATCTTTTGTATTTTCAAATCCACGTTCATTTACTCCAATGGTATATTCTTTGCTACTTTCGGAAGTGGCATCAACACCCCAAATAGAGAGTGTAGTCAAAGTTTCCGGTTTAACACGTTGTACGGTCAGTTCGTATTTGCTGCGGAAAGCATTGTCTGCATTGACAGCGTATACGTAACCATTACTTTCTGCTGAATTGATTGTACCCCATGTACCGCTATTGCCACTAACAACTACGTTTTGCATCTTCAATGTCCACAAACCATTACCCGTTGTAGCACGGCTGTTTACTTGGTTTCCATTCATCGGGGTGCCACTGGTTTGAGAAGGAGTGGCAGCAAAGGTAAACGGCTGCAAGTTCTGGTTCAAGGTATTGGTTAAAGTGAAATCAATATCTTCTGCCGGAACATTAACCGGATCAATACGCAAATCGATGCTTGTCGGTGAAGAATAAACCCAATCACCATTGTTCGGTAACTTTTTGTTACCCATCCATGCATTAGCATTGGGAACTTCACTTATCCTATTGTTATTGAATGTGAACTTTTCACGTGAAACCAATACATCTGTATCTGCGATTTGGCTGGCATTAGTAACTTGTGAATACCCATCTTCTCCATTCGCATTCCATGTTGCTAAAGAATAAAGAGTTGCAGCTTGTGGTTGTCTTGTCGTACCGCCCAGTGTCATTTCAGTAATAGAGCCTGCTGCACCGGGGAAGTAGCATTCTACCATGCCTGTACCGTCTTCGTTGGGAGCATAGATAGTGAAACCACCGTTAGCTTCAGCTACAGCATAAGTAGCGCCATTAGCTTTATATTCGGTAGCTTCCAGTTCGCCATCTTCATTTACGATGTACCATACACCGTTTTGGATAGTCGGAACGTTAATCTTTCCGTCTTCTTCGTTAGCGACAGCAAGATAATCGCTCTTTACGCCGTCAAAATACCAATAACCGTCTTCACCGATGGTTATCTGAGTACCCGGAGCACCAGCGGCACCGTCTTGACCTGGAGCACCTGCAGCACCATCTTGACCATTTACAATATTAAATGACTGCCCGTCAGAAAAAGTGACTGTGAAACCACCGCTGATAGCAGTAACACTTTCAATCCATTTTCCTGCACTAATTTGGGCTTGTAAGTCTTCGATGTCGGCAACAACGCCATCAATTTGTGTCTGCAAATTGTTGATGTCGTCATCGTAGTCTTTACAAGAAGTAAAAGTTGCTGTTGAAGCGAACAAAAGCGCTCCGAACAGAAGTGCACTTAAATACTTTTTTCTCATAACAAATTAAATTTAATTTATAAATTAAAAAACTCAAATCGTTCTAAATCAATGAGTTGATCGCGCTGCTTGATTCACGGAGAAAGGTGGTTTATGCCCCGTCAGTAGCCGCTCCGGCTACATGTGCGGAATGAGCTAATTAAATGATAAATAAAAGTTTAGATGTTTACACATGCGGAGTTGACAACAAAATGTGCCGAAAATGTGCCGATTGAATAGTCGGATAGTTGAGTCGGAGAAAAAAGATATCTTATCAAAATAATTTGACAAGTATGGGTGCGCTAAAAAACAGGAGGCATAACAGTATTCGAATGTTTATGTCTCCTGCTATTGTTTTATAGAAAAAGATTTATCTTATTTCTTCTGCATCATGCGAACCAAACTGCCTGCACCTCCAAAAGGTAAGTAAATGTTTTCAAGACGTGTACCTCTCAGTTTTTGTGCTATCAGTATACGGGCAGTTGCATACACATCGGTAAGGACAGCTTCGATGAAACCATTAGGAAACTTATATTGATGGGTACCCTTTTGCGGATTGGTAACATATTCCAGATTACTCAAACTGTCCACTTCTAGCGAGAATCGGAAGCGTAACGCTGCTCCAACTTCCTTTGCAGGAGTAACATAACCGACATGCGCTACAATGGTCAACATGTTTTTATTAATATCAGAAAGCAACTCGAATCCCATCTGAGGAATCAATGTTTTTGATTCGTCTGCCAATATTTCGTCGTTGCGGGTAAAGCCATCTTCGGCTATTCTTTTAAGGCTTACTTTCAGTTCATTCATAAACTCGTATTAAATTTATTTATTACATGGCACAAATGTATATAAAAAAGATTGATTTCCCGAGAAATTGATGTCTTTTTTTCAAAATTCTTCACTTTCTAACAAGGCTTACCTATCATGGTGTTAAAGTTGCCCAAAGGAAAAGCTTCGAAAGCACTGAAAACCTAATCTGTTTTAGAAGCTGTTTTGAATTTCTCCAAAAAGTTTTTCTTGGCTTGATATATCCGTTTTCGTGTGTGCTTTGGGCGATTTTTTGGTCCTTTCCGCTCCTGTTCTTCGTCAGATAGCCCGCTATCTTCCTCATCACAGAAGCGAAAATGCCTCAAAAACTCATCCCAAATCATCGCACGATAAATTCAAAACAGCTTCTTAAAGTGGAAGATCTGGAAGACTTTCTACCGCTTGTTGTTTCTGCTGATCGATGATGTGTATATATTTTTCTGTATGCCTGGTACTGGAATGTCCAGCCAAAGAAGCTGCTGTCTTGATGCTTGCTCCCCTGGCCATAATGGAAGTAATAAAGGTATGGCGGGCACAATGGAAAGAAATATGTTTGCGCAATCCGGCACGCCTGGTCCATTCATTGATGATACGCAAGCTATATGAATGGGAAGGAAGATGAAAAATGAAATCATCGGGAGTACCTTGTGATTCCTGCAACAGTTTCATGGCATTTTCATTCAGATAGATATGCAAGACAGGCTTTTGTGAATGACCTGCAACTTTTTTTTGAACCAACATCAGATGGCGTTGTGCAAAGTCTATATTCTTATAACACAATTCTTGTATATCGCACCAACGCAATCCGCTTTGGCACGAAAACAGGAAAGCCCGTTTCACTTCCGGATTGCGACAAGGTGTGAGAGTAAGTTTTACCAGTTCTTTAGGCGACAAAATCTGTTTAGTCACATCGTTGTATTGAGGTAGCCGGATGCCTTTTGCCGGATTAGAGGGCAGAAGGTTTTCTTCTACGCAATAATCCAGACACATTTTGAATTTCTTGAAGTAATTGACAGGTGTATTGCCATGCAATCTTTCTTGTAAAAAGCGAAAGAACCGTGTACAAAAGCTATGTGTAATATGGTTCACAGGCAAAGAAGCAGGATGAAACTGACGGAGGTATGAAAATGCAGCCTGTACCATACGGCTATCTTTGGGCTGATAAATATTAAGGTATCCTATCGATACAAGGAAAAAGTCGGGTAAAGGTTCGCCTGCCGTTTCATCTTCTCTAACCTGAGAGTGAAATAATGGAGGCAGTTTCGACCAATAGTGATTGTGGAGATAATCGATTTCACGTTGTGCACGTAAAAGTTTAGCCAATTGCAATTTGGCACAATTTGCCTGACGTATTTCCTTGCTTACAGGTGCTTCTAGGGTGATGCCCAGGTTCTCTTTATAACGTTTTCCTTCAACATTACAGTCCAAATAGAGCGAAATGCGCCCATTTTTCAGTTTTCTTTTACACAATAAGATTCCCATGACTTACTGCAAGTATAAAAAAACTGTATCCTGTAGAAAGGTAATAACTTCTACAGGATACAGTCTAATTAAGAAAATGAATAGTTTTTATTCGGCAATACAAACCGTTACACGGTTTTCTTCCATAGTAGAGAACGGCTGTACGGTATCACCTTTATAATCAACGGTAATACGGTCTGCCGAAATGCCTTGCGCTTTCAATGCTTCTGCTACAGCTTCTGCACGTTCTTCTGATAACTTCTTGTTGATACGTGCATTTCCAGTATTCTTGTCAGCGTATCCGCACAATGAAACTTTTGCGTCAGTGTGTTCTTTCAGGTAAGCGGCAAGAGCACTGACTTTGCTCTGTTCTGAATTGCGGATTTCGGATGAATTGATAACAAAATAAATATTCTGTTTCATCGGTTGAACAACGACAGGTTCGGGAGCCGGTTCTTCTTTCTTTTCTTCTACTACTACTACAGGTTCTGGGGTTGGAGGAACAGGAGTCGGCTCGTAGTAAACAGGTTCTGTCTTTGTATAAGTTTTTCCGAATTTGAATGTAAATCCAGCTAAAGCATTGAACTGCCAGTCGGAATTACCTGCCTTCTTCGAATTGTATTTATCAGACATCGTGTTGGCATTCACTTCGATGTTGAAGAATACATGGTCGCTGATGCGTAAGTTCGTGCCCAAGCCGAAACGGCCTACGACATTTACTTTGCTGTCGCGCCACAGATATTCCAACCGATGTCCGGCATCGTTCAAGGCTACGGCTTCATCGTTGTTGAATGCTCCGTTCACACCAATACCGCCGAACAAATACGCGTTGAAGAAACGTGTCGGATTGTAACCGCAGAACAGATTACTTAAGTCAAGTGTAGCATCTACATTTCCCTGCAAATAGTTATACTTGTAAATAGTTTCAGGGCTTACCCACGCACCTTTAGCTTCCCAGCCACTCAGACCGGCACGCAATCCCCATAAGGGGGTAAACTGATATCCGACATTCAGTGCAGCTGCCGGAGAAATCAGATCTCCGAATTTGGCTTCTCCTACGGTGTGTGAGGCTCCGGCCTGAACCTGCATAAACCAGTGCGGGTTAAATACGGTTTTGCCTTCTTCTTTAATCTGGCGTGTCTCTGTGTTGCCGCTTTGGGCAAACGCTGCAATCGTGCTTAATCCAAGTACGAGTGCGGTAAGGTTTCTTCTTAGTTTCATAATCTTTTTATTTTTGTGTTATACAGATATTGCTTACCGAAAGTAAAGATATAAAAAAAAAAGCATAGCTTGCACTTTTTTTGGGTGCTTTTTATAAATTTAATCGTCTTTCTTTAACATAGGAAACAAACAGAAAGTTTCTTTTGTTTCATATCTGTCCGTTCTTTTTATCGAATTTATAACTATTTTCTGCCGAAATCTTTCGGATTCCATGTTGCGATGCGATGAACCCTCCGCCTAATACCCGGTTGGCATCATAAAACACAGCAGATTGTCCCGGCGTGATAGCTGAGGCTTCGGTATTGAATTTTACCAACAGGCAACCGTTATCCAACAGGATTACCTGGCAAGGTATCGGACGACTCCGGTAACGGATACGTACAGATAAATTCGGGCAGGCAAGCAATTCGTCTAAATCGGGAGTTTCGGGCGATTCTACCAGCATGTATTCCGTCTTTAGCTGCTCAACGTTTCCCAGCATTACCGTATTCTTTTCCGGATTGATCTTCAATACATATGCAGGTTCGCCCAGTGCGATTCCTAATCCCCTACGCTGGCCGATTGTATAATAAGCAAACCCTTGGTGCTGTCCTAATTTCATTCCTTTGCTATCGACAAACCATCCTGGCCCTATCTTTTCGTCAATATCGGGACAATGCTCGCGCAGAAACTCCCGGTAATCTCTGTCGATAAAACAAATCTCCATACTTTCCCCACCACGTGCCTTAGCTTCGAATCCTTTGCCGGCAAGATAATTGCGCACTTCTTCCTTAGTCATTCCACCCAAAGGAACCAGCATACGTTTTAAAATCGATTGCGGCAACTTCCAAAGGAAATACGACTGGTCTTTCACCGGATCGTCTCCTGTAATGATGTAACGCAATCCATTCCGGTCTTCCAACCGGCAATAGTGACCTGTAGCAATCCATTGACAACCGGTACGGTCGGCCCATTCGCACAAGATGCGTTCTTTGAATAATGGATTGCAAAGCACACAAGGATTGGGCGTACGTCCTTTCATGTATTCATCTATAAAGTATTGTACGATGACTTTTCGAAATTCTTCCCGCACGTCTGCGACATGATGCTCGATACCCAAACGGGCAGCCACGTGTTGCGCTTCGATTATTTCATTGGGTTGTTCCTGAGCGGGGGAAGAAAAATGTGAGGGGATGTCCCATGTGCGCATGGTAACACCTACCACTTCATATCCTTGCTCTTGCAACATGATGCAGGTAGCAGAGCTGTCTATGCCTCCGCTCATTCCCACCAATACCCGTTTGTCTTTTGTCATATTTTGTTCTTTTTTAGAAGTTAAAGGAGTTAAGGAGTTATACCCCGCTTCTCTCCGTCAGAAGCCGGAAGCGGATGTTTTTTGATTATATATGCAACGGACGTTCCAACTATTTCCACCTGTCATCGCACCTATCTGCACAGGCGTCTGCTTATAGGAACAATTCCGGTTCACGCCTTGCGCTGAAGTTTTCATGCAGGAATGCAGCAAAGGGGTTATCGTAAACACGTGCTCCGTTCGGGCAAACTTTTACGCAAGCACAACAACGGATGCAGCGATTCACATCAGTCTCGATGCTGGTACCGTCCGGACTGATACGGATAGCATGGGTAGGACATACTTCCACACATTCTCCGCATACAAAACAGTTTTCGTTACAGACCGGAGCCGAAGGTGTTCCTGTAATAAAAGGTTTATATGGAACATTTCCCTTGATATAAAACGCAGGGACCGGCAGATTTGTTCGTTCCAGCTTCGACAAACTGTCTTTGCCGAACTGTATTGCCTGGTACAAATCATCGGCATCGGGTCTGCCTGCTGCTATCGGCCGTTGCGGCGTGCTGTAGCTGTGCTCTCCGATAAAAGCACCTGCGGACAGAGGCGTAAATCCCAATTCGATAGCCATATCCCGCAATTCTACCAGTGCGTCTTCATAGTCACGGTTGCCATAAACGGCGACCAATATTACCGGTGAGCCGCTGGCCTTCAGACGTTTCATGCGTTGCAAGGCGACAGGTGCCACACGTCCTTTGTAGACAGGTGTGGCAAGTATGGTCAGCGAATGATTGATTTCGATGGCAGAGACAGATTCATCCAATGTAAGGTCGGTTTCGATGCGTCTTTCCATTCCGATGCCTTCGGCAATGGCACGGGCTATTTTCTCTGTGGTATGTGTCGGCGAGAAATAAACAATGTGGGTTGTTTGGAATGTAGTCATATCATTAAGCATGTTTAATTGAACAAAAGTAATAAAATAACTCAGATTATTCATTACCTTTGCATGAGATTCAGAAAGAAAATTATGGAAGAACAGTTCGACATACGCGATTATAAGCCTACCGGAAAGGAGCGTGATTTCGAGAACGCGCTGCGTCCGCTTCAGTTTGAAGACTTTAGCGGGCAAGATAAGGTGGTGGATAACCTGCGTATTTTTGTAAAGGCGGCACGGCTTCGTGCCGAGGCACTTGACCATGTATTGCTGCACGGCCCTCCCGGACTGGGGAAGACTACGCTGAGCAACATCATTGCCAATGAACTGGGCGTAGGGTTCCGTGTCACATCCGGTCCGGTACTGGACAAGCCCGGCGACCTGGCAGGAGTCCTGACCAGCCTGGAACCGAACGATGTATTGTTTATCGACGAAATACACCGCTTGAGTCCGGTCGTGGAAGAATACCTGTATTCGGCAATGGAAGACTACCGGATAGACATCATGATAGACAAAGGTCCGTCGGCACGCAGCATCCAGCTTGACTTAAACCCGTTCACCCTGGTAGGAGCGACGACCCGAAGCGGCTTGCTGACCGCACCGTTGCGGGCACGCTTCGGCATCAACCTGCACTTGGAATACTACGAAGACAGTACGCTGACCAAAATCATCTTGCGCTCAGCTAAGATTCTGGGGGTGCCTTGTGATACGGAAGCGGCTGGAGAGATTGCCTCGCGAAGCCGCGGAACGCCCCGTATCGCCAACGCTTTGCTCCGGCGGGTGCGTGATTTCGCGCAAGTGAAAGGCTCCGGACGCATCGACTTGAAGATTGCCCAGTTCGCATTGGAGGCATTGAACATAGACCGTTACGGCTTGGACCAGATAGACAACAAGTTGCTTTGCACCATCATCGACAAGTTCCGGGGCGGTCCTGTAGGATTGACCACCATTGCTACGGCATTGGGAGAAGACCCCGGCACGATAGAAGAAGTATACGAACCCTTTCTTATCAAGGAAGGCTTCTTGAAGCGTACGCCTCGCGGAAGGGAAGTGACCGAACTGGCATACCGGCATCTGGGCAGAAGCCGGTGGAATGAACAAAAAACATTATTCGATTGAGCGTGTTTGATTTCACCACAGAAGGCACAGAGTATCACAGAGGAAATAAAATATCTCTCCGTGTCCTCTGTGGTGAATATAAAACGAGCGCAGATTATAAACTAATTGACATCTATGGCTGGACTGAAATCATTGGCTAAAGATACGGCAATCTACGGACTGAGCAGCATTGTCGGACGGTTTTTGAATTATTTGCTGGTGCCTCTCTATACGGCGGTCATCCCGGCTGTATCGGGCGGTTATGGCGTAGTGTCGAACGTATATGCCTATACGGCACTGATATTGGTATTGCTGACTTTCGGCATGGAAACAGGGTTCTTCCGCTTTGCCAACAAGACCGATGCCGACCCGAAACATGTGTATGCCAATGCGCTGTTGTTTGTGGGCGGATTATCTCTGTTGTTTGTTGCGCTTTGCCTTGCGTTCATCCATCCGTTATCTGCCTTTCTGGAATACCCCGACCATCCTGACTATATCGCCATGATGGTGATTGTAGTGGCACTCGATTCGTTCCAGTGCATCCCTTTCGCCTATTTGCGCTATCAGAAGAAACCGATGAAGTTTGCTGCCATCAAGTTGTTCAACATCATCGGGAATATCGTGCTGAACCTTTTCTTCCTCTTGTTGTGCCCCTATATATATAAGGTGTCGCCCGAAACAATCAACTGGTTCTACCGGCCCGATTATCTGGTGGGTTATATTTTCGTATCCAACCTTATCATGTCGGCGGTGCAGATGTTCTTCTTTATCCCCGAACTCAGAGGCTTTTCCTATCGGTTGGACCGCCCGTTGATGAAGCAAATGGTGAGTTATTCATTCCCTATCCTGATATTCGGGTTAGTAGGTATTTTAAACCAAACGGTAGACAAGATGATTTATCCATTTTTGTTCGATGACCGGCAAGAAGGTTTGGTGCAGCTGGGCATCTATAGTGCGACAAGTAAGGTGGCGATGGTCATGGCGATGTTTACACAAGCCTTTCGCTATGCTTACGAGCCTTTTGTCTTTGGCAAGAACAAGGAAGGAGATAACCGGGAAATGTACGCCAAGGCAATGAAATACTTCTTTATCTTCTCGCTTCTGGCTTTTCTTGCGGTAATGTTCTACATGGACATTTTGCGCTATCTCATTGCACCCGACTATTGGGAAGGACTGGGTGTCGTGGCAATTGTGATGGGAGCGGAAATCTTGAAAGGCATTTATTTCAACCTGTCGTTCTGGTACAAGTTGACCGATGAGACAAAGTGGGGGGCTTATTTCTCCATCATCGGTTGTGCCGTTATCCTGATATTAAACATCTGGCTGGTTCCGCAATACGGCTATGTGGCTTCCGCCTGGGCTTCGGTAGCCGGATACGGGCTTATCACCCTGCTTTCCTATGTGATAGGACAGAAGAAATACCCCGTAGTTTATCCGTTGAAAGACATGACGGTTTATCTGGTTTTTGCCGCTGTATTGTACATTATTGCGCGGGAAATGACAATTACAAACATTATCTGGCGACTGGTGTTTCATACCCTTTTGTTGTTGTGCTTTGCGGGTTATATCGTAAAAAAAGACTTGTTGAAGGGATTGAGAATAAAACAATTAAGATAAGCAGTTATTTCTTCCTGTTTTTACCCAACCGTCATCAGGCTATATCTGTACGGTATAGATTTGTGCATGCTGTGTTATAAGCATCAACAGATAGCGGGCTATCTGGCGAAGGACAGAAACGGAAAGAATCCAAAGAATCGCCCAAAGCACACACGAAAACGAATCTCAAGACGAGAAAAACTTTTTGGAGAAATTCAAAACAGTTTCCAACTTCTTAAATCAAATAAATCCTAACTAATAAAGGATGTACTGTTGAGCACATCCTTTATTAGTTAGGATTTGTTATCAAGTTATTTCCGTTTCTTTTTCTTTTTTACCCACTCAGGCATTCCGCTAAAGTCTACATCCGAGAATCCGTCTTCTTGGAAAAACTGACGCCAGTCGTCTTCCTGTTTCGGTGCGCGTGCAGTCCGCTCCCCGTTACGGTCGGCTTTTACTTTTTTTGTTTCCTTGGAGCGTTTCTTTCCACTCTTATCGCTTTTGCCTTCGTTTTCTTCTGCCACTTCTACTACGACTTTACGTCCGTTGTAAGTCGTCTTGTTCAAGGCTCTTACCACTTTCGGAGCTTGTGCCTCAATCACTTCGAAGAACGAGAAATTCTGCATCAGGTCGATGCGTCCTACTTCGATACGCTCTTTCTTCAAGTTACGGTTGATGAGTTCGATAACCTGATTGGGAAAGAAACCGTCGGTCTTGCCTAAGTTGATGAACAAGCGCGTATAACCCTTTTCGGCTTTGCGCGAACGCTCTCTGCGCTCCGGACGTTCTCCTTTTTTCTTCTCTTTCTTGTCTTTTCCTTTTTCGTTGGCACTGGGCTGGTCTATTTCCGGTGCATTCTTGTAATAGTCCAGGAAGCGGTTGAACTCCATCGAAACAACGCGTTTGATAAGGTCTTCCTTGCTCAGCCATTCCAGTTTGCGGTAGATGCCCGGCAAGAATGCTTCGATTTCTTCTTCGTCCACCTTTACCTTTTCGATATCGTCTACCAGCTTAATCAGCTGCTGTTCGCAGATGGCTTGTCCCGTAGGCAAGGTCTCAACGCTGAACTTCTTGTTCAGGATGCGTTCTATCTGCTTCATCTTACCTTTTTCGCGCAGGTTCATGATGGCGATAGAGATACCCGTCTTGCCGGCACGTCCCGTACGTCCGCTTCGGTGGGTATAGCTTTCCACATCATCGGGCAAGCCATAGTTGATGACGTGGGTCAGGTCGTTCACGTCCAGTCCGCGGGCAGCCACATCCGTAGCAACCAGCAATTGCAAATGACGCTGGCGGAACTTCTGCATCACCAGGTCACGTTGCGCCTGGCTCAGTTCACCGTGCAACGAGTCGGCGTTATAGCCGTCTTGTATCAGCTTGTCGGCAATCTCCTGCGTTTCCAACCGGGTACGGCAGAAGATAATGCCGTAAATCATCGGATAGAAGTCTACTACACGTTTCAGGGCAAGGTATTTGTCTTTGGCATGCACGATGTAAGCCACGTGATGCACATTCTTCGTACCTTCATTCTTCGTGCCGATGGTGATTTCCTTTGCGTCACGCAGGTAGGTCTTGGCAATGCGTGAGATTTCCGGACTCATCGTAGCCGAGAACATCAAGGTATTGCGGTCTTCGGGCACCTTTTCCAAGATAGCGTTGATGCTGTCGGTAAAGCCCATGTTCAACATTTCGTCGGCTTCATCCATCACTACGTCACGGATGGTTTCCAGTTTCGCCACTTTACGTTCTATCAGGTCAATAAGACGTCCCGGAGTGGCAACAATGATATGTACGCCTTTCTTCAGGCTCTTGATTTGGCTCTCGATAGACGAACCTCCGTAAACGGGTATTATCTTCAGGTCGGTGATATACTTCGAATAGTCATTCAGGTCACCTGCTATCTGCAGGCAGAGTTCGCGTGTAGGGCAGAGTATCAATGCCTGAGGCACGCGGTTGCTAACGTCAATTTTCTGTATCAGCGGCAAACCAAATGCGGCTGTTTTTCCGGTTCCGGTCTGTGCCAGAGCCACTACATCGTTCCCGTTTCCCAACAGGTAAGGGATTACTTCTTCTTGTACGGGCATCGGGTTCTCGTAACCCATTTCTTCAATCGCTTTGCGTATTTCGGGAGCTACGCCAAGTTCTTCAAATGTCTTCATTTATCTATAACTGTCTAATTCGGCTGCAAAGATACAGAGAATTAACGATATATACGTATGTTTGCCCGTTTTTTTGCTGACAAAAAGGAAGGAAAGTGTCTTGCTGTTACTATTTCACCACAGAGGGACACAAAGGAGGCACACAGGGTTTTCATTTTTTATTCCTCCGTGATACTCTGTGACCTCCTTTAGATTTGCATTGGTAAAAGGGCAAAGAAAAAAGTTACCTTTGCCGTAAAAAAGGTTAACCAAGAAAAGGAGGTGACCTATTGTGTCCTATAGGCGGAAGCC
>NZ_NFJG01000100.1:0-17457 GCF_002159755.1 Bacteroides sp. An269 | reverse complement strand
CGGGCTATCTGACGAAGAACAGGAGCGAAAAGGACCAAAAAATCGCCCAAAGCACACACGAAAACAGATACATCAAGCCAAGAAAAACTTTTTGGAGAAATTCAAAACAACTTCTAAATTTAACATTAAAAATAAATGAAAACAAGTTTAATGACTATGACTGCCGCCGTGATGCTTGCTGCAAGTGGACAGACGTACGCCGGCGTACAAACAGATAAACCTTTTATCGGCAAACAGGAGATAACCATCAAAGACGGCCGGTTAACCCCCGAAGCCCTTTGGGCAATGGGTCGTATCGGTAGCACCAATGTGTCGCCCGATGGAAAACGGATTGCCTACACCGTATCATATTACAGCGTAAAGGAAAACGCTAGTCACACGGTCATCTATGTGATGAACGCTGACGGTACGGGAAACACTATGCTCACCACCTCTGCAACTAGTGAAAATTCCCCTACCTGGATAAAAAACGGTACCAAAATCGCTTTCCTCACATCGGAAAGTGGAAGCAGCCAGCTTTGGGAAATGAATCCTGATGGCAGAGGACGCAAGCAACTCTCGGCACACCCAAGCGATATTGAAGGCTTCCAGTTCTCACCCGACGAAAACAAGGTACTTTTTATTGCTCAAGTAAAATACGGCGAACGCACCTCCGACCTATATCCTGACCTTGACAAGGCGAGCGGACGGGTGATAGATGACTTAATGTACAAGCACTGGGACGAATGGGTGGAAACAATCCCACACCCTTTCATTGCATCTTTTGACGGCAACCAAGTGGGCGATGCTACCGATATCTTAGCTGGAGAGCCTTATGAATCACCGATGAAGCCTTTCGGAGGCATCGAACAACTGGCATGGAGCAACGATGGCAAGCAAATAGCCTATACTTGCCGCAAAAAAAATGGTAAAGAGTATGCCGTATCGACCGACTCGGACATCTACCTTTACGACATTAATACCAAACAGACTCGCAACCTCTGCAAAGAAGATGCCATCGATAAGAACTTGGGCTATGATACCAACCCACAATTTTCGCCAGACGGTAAGCACATTGCCTGGCAAAGTATGGAACGAGATGGCTACGAAAGCGATCGTAACCGCCTGTGCGTAATGAATCTGGACAGTGGAGAGAAAATCTACGTGACAGAAACATTCCAATCAGGCGTGGATAGCTACTGCTGGGCTCCAGACAGTGAGACCTTATACTTTACAGGCGTATGGCACGCTACCAGCATGATTCATAGTACCAACCTGAAGGGAGAGGTGAAACAACTCACTGAAGGAATGTACGATTATACATCGGTCAGCATGTTGAATGATAAGCAACTGCTTACCATGCGCCATTCGCTGAGCGAAGCTGACGAGCTTTTTACTGTCGACCTGAAAGAAAAACACAAGGTGACTCGCATCACAACGGAAAACGACCATATCTTCGGCCAATTGAAGAAAGGAAAGGTAGAACCCCGTTGGACCAAAACCGTAGACGGCAAGGACATGCTCTCGTGGGTAGTTTATCCCACAGACTTTGACCCGAGCAAGAAATACCCCACCCTACTCTTCTGTGAAGGAGGACCGCAAAGCCCCGTCAGTCAGTTCTGGAGCTATCGCTGGAACCTGCAAATCATGGCAGCCAATGGTTACATAGTCATCGCTCCCAACCGTCGCGGATTGCCTGGATTCGGCATGGAATGGTTAGAAGAAATCAGTACTAACTATGGCGGACATTGCATGGATGATTACTTGAGCGCAATAGACGATATTGCCCAGGAACCCTACGTTGACAAGGAACGCCTAGGTTGCGTGGGAGCCAGCTTTGGAGGATACTCGGTATACTGGCTCGCCGGACACCACAACAAACGTTTCAAGGCTTTTATCGCCCACGATGGATTCTTCAACATGGAACAACAATACTTAGAAACCGAAGAACTGTGGTTTACCAACTGGGACTTAGGCGGTCCATATTGGGATAAGCAGAACCCTGCCGTACAGCGCAGCTATGCCAACTCGCCACACCTCTTCGTCGATAAATGGGATACACCTATCCTTTGTATCCATGGTGAAAAGGATTACCGCATCCTCGCTTCACAGGGAATGGCAGCTTTCAATGCTGCCAAACTCAGAGGAGTGCCCGCTGAACTACTCATTTTTCCCGATGAGAACCACTGGGTGCTGAAACCTCAGAATGGTGTATTATGGCAACGCATTTTCTTTCGCTGGTTGGACAAATGGCTAAAAAATAACCCTAGAAACAAATAACAAGTATGATAAAGAATGTTGTATTTGATTTCGGTGGCGTGATAGTCGACCTCGACCGCGAACAAGCGGTCAAGGCTTTTGTACATCTTGGTCTGACCGATGCCGGCCACATTCTTGACAAGTATCACCAGACCGGAATATTTCAAGAATTGGAAGAAGGGAAACTGCGCGAAGAAGACTATCGTGAGAAACTGGGGCAATTGTGCGGACGCACACTGAAGCGCGAAGAAGTACGTCAGGCCTGGATGAGTTTCGTGAGTGGCATGGACTTGCGCAAACTGGACTACATCACCGAATTGCGCAAGCAGGGGTATCGTACCTTCCTACTTAGTAACACCAATCCCTACCTGATGGATTATTGGGCACGCACGCCCCAGTTCACTCCTTCGGGTAAAAGCATTGACACGTATTTCGACAAGCTCTACCTCTCGTTCGAGATGAGATGCATGAAACCTGGAATGGATATTTTCAAAAAAATGTTGGAAGACGCACGGATGCAGCCTGAAGAAACACTATTCATTGATGATAGTATAACGAATATAGAATCAGGTAAAAAAGCAGGTATGAACACTTTATGCGTATCAAATCTGTCTGATTGGCGGAAACAAGTAGATAATCTACTGGCAAAAGTCAACCAATCAGGTCTTATCCAGAAGTCATGACAGTACGGGAAGTTTACTAAGATTCAGCAATTTGCACAATAAAGATGGCATATAAGATGATTAAATAGGTAGTTCATCTTCATATGCCATCTTTTATTTTTAAGGACATTCGGATAATCCTGAAACAGGCTTTTATATTTCCCTGAGACCTTCTATAAATTCACACAATTAATCCTCGCCAAGCAAGAATTCCATAACTTGACATGCCGACTTCGCAACCGAAGTTCCAGGACCAAATATAGCCATTACACCAGCCCGATAAAGAAAATCGTAGTCTTGCGGAGGAATAACACCACCGGCAAATACAAGTATGTCTTCACGGCCTAAATTTTTCAGCTCTGCGATAATTTGTGGAATAAGTGTCTTATGTCCTGCAGCCAGTGATGATACTCCTACAGCATGCACATCGTTCTCTACAGCTTCACGAGCTGCTTCTGCCGGAGTTTGAAACAAAGGACCCATATCTACATCGAAGCCACAATCAGCAAATCCTGTGGCTACAACTTTAGCCCCTCGGTCGTGTCCGTCTTGTCCCATTTTAGCAATCATTACCCGCGGACGCCTTCCCTCTTTTTTGGCAAACTCTTCGGTTAACTCACACGCCCGTGTAAAGTCTGCATCTTTTTTACTTTCTGATGAATACACGCCTGAAATTGTTTTAATTACTGCTTTATATCTTCCTACCACCTTTTCGCATGCGTACGAAATCTCACCCAATGTTGCACGTACTTTGGCTGCCGCCACTGCAAGTTCAAGTAAATTCCCCTTACCGGTGCGTACACATTCTGTAATTGCATTCAAGGCATTATCTACCTCTTCTTGATTTCTTCCTTCACGCAGACGTCGCAGATTCTCTATTTGTTCTTGACGTACAGCTGTATTATCTACTTCTAGAATATCAATCGGATCTTCTTTTTCCAAACGATACTTGTTAGTACCAACAATAGTCTGTTCGCCCGAATCAATACGTGCCTGAGTACGTGCTGCTGCTTCTTCAATACGCATTTTCGGAATTCCTGTCTCGATAGCTTTTGCCATTCCACCCAATTTTTCAATCTCTTGAATATGTTCCCATGCACGATGGGCAAGTTCATGAGTCAATGATTCTACGTAGTAAGACCCAGCCCACGGATCTATCTCACGGCAAATCTGTGTTTCTTCCTGTATATAAATTTGAGTGTTACGTGCGATACGTGCCGAAAAATCGGTAGGCAGCGCAATAGCTTCGTCTAAAGCATTGGTATGCAAAGATTGTGTATGTCCTAATGCAGCTGCCATTGCTTCAATACAAGTACGGCCAACATTATTAAAAGGATCTTGTTCGGTAAGCGACCATCCGGATGTCTGGGAATGAGTACGCAAAGTAAGTGATTTGGGGTTCTTCGGATTAAATTGCTTGACTATTTTTGCCCACAACATACGTGCCGCACGCATCTTGGCTATCTCCATGAAATGGTTCATGCCGATTGCCCAAAAGAAAGAAAGCCGAGGAGCAAAGGCATCAATGTCAATCCCAGCCGCAATCCCGGCACGAAGATATTCCAATCCATCGGCAAGAGTATAGGCAAGCTCGATATCAGCTGTAGCACCAGCTTCCTGCATGTGATAGCCTGAAATAGAAATTGAATTGAATTTGGGCATCTTCTGCGAGGTGTATTCAAAAATATCAGAAATGATTTTCATTGAAAATGCAGGTGGGTAGATATACGTATTACGCACCATGAATTCTTTCAATATGTCATTCTGAATAGTGCCAGCCATTTCCTCCAGTTTCGCCCCCTGCTCTAATCCTGCATTGATATAAAATGCCATAATGGGCAATACGGCACCATTCATGGTCATTGAAACGGACATCTTGTTCAAGGGAATGCCATCAAACAAGACTTTCATATTTTCAAGTGAACAGATAGATACACCTGCTTTTCCCACATCTCCTACTACACGAGGATGATCTGGGTCATAGCCACGATGAGTAGGAAGGTCAAACGCGACCGATAATCCTTTCTGTCCTGAAGCCAAGTTACGACGGTAAAATGCGTTCGACTCTTCTGCCGTAGAAAAACCAGCATACTGACGGATTGTCCAAGGACGGAAAGCATACATCATCGAGTAAGGCCCACGCAAAAATGGTGGAAGCCCTGCTGCATAATTGAGGTGTTCCATACCTTCCAGATCTTCCTGGGTATAGACAGGTTTTACTTGGATTTGCTCAGGTGTTTTCCAGTTAGCAGTAATGCCATTGGAGCGTTGCCATTCTTTTCCATCTTGAGGATGAAAGCCGGCAAATATGTCAATGTCTTTAAAATTCGGTTTCATGGTTTATGGTTATTCCGTGGTTCTGTGTTCGATAAGTCAATCATAATAATTCAGCATTGAATGTACGCAAGGTTTCCAATACATTGCAACGGACATGAATGAAATGTTTAATACCTGCTGCTTTTAAGTCCTCCATGCAGGCAGGAGCACCTGCAACAATGAACATTGCACGACCATTCAAAGCCTGATAGGCAGGCACTGCATATTGAGCATATTCATCGTCACTGGAGCAAAGGACTACAACATCTGCATTTGACTTTAAAGCCGCTTCTATGCCTTCCTCCACTGAATCAAAGCCCAGGTTATCTATTACTTCATATCCGGCACATGCCAGGAAATTGCAAGAGAACTGGGCGCGTGCCTGACGCATTGCCAGATTGCCAATGGTAAGCATAAACGCTTTCGGACGTTTTCCCGAACGTTCGGTTTCCAGGCGGAGTGCTTCAAATTGGCTTGCTGCACGCTCGGTACTGAGTCTTGCAAACGATTTTTCCTCCTCATGATGATGCTTTCCATCACATCCGCACACATGTTCATACGGGACTTTACTTCCAGCTATTTCATTAAAGTTCGGATACTGATTGGTTCCCAGCAGAATTTCTTTCCGGCGTGATACAGCTTCGTGGCGTGCCTGGTTACTTTGGTTTACGGCATTCTGTACATTTTCTGCAAGAATAGCTTTTACCATTCCACCTTCTTCATCGGTTTTCAGAAACAGGTTCCATGCCTGCTTGGCTATGGATACAGTAAGGTTTTCAATGTAATATGAACCGCCGGCAGGGTCTACAATACGATTGAAGTGAGACTCTTCTTTCAGCAACAGTTGTTGGTTGCGTGCCAAACGTTCAGAAAATTCACTCGGCGTTTCATAAACACTGTCAAAAGGAGTGACGGTTATCGAATCCACCCCTGCCAAGGCTGCACTCATTGTTTCCGTCTGTGTGCGAAGCAGATTAACATACGAATCAAACAACGTCAGGTTGAATGTAGAGGTTTCTGCGTGTATATTCATTTGGCATGCCGTATCTTCCTTCGGCTGGTAAGCTTTCACTATAGACGCCCAAAGCATACGTGCAGCACGGAATTTGGCGATTTCCATAAAATAGTTAGAACTTATGCCAAAATGGAACTTGATTTTTCTTGCAGCAAGGTCTGCTGGAATTCCGCTTTCTACCAGCCTGCTAAGATATTCATTCCCCCATGCCAATGCATAGCCTAATTCTTGATAAATATAGGAGCCGGCATTGTTAAGTTGACATGCATTGACAACTACACAGCGGAAATGGGGATAATCGGCAAGAATTCGTACCAACTCAGCTGCCTGGCTGATAATCGGGCTTACATCTTTACCTTTTTGCAGCATCTTGCCGATAGGGTCAAAATTGAGCGATCCGTAAAGTTTGTCAGAGGCATACCCTTTCTCTTTAAAATAATCGGTTAGTAACTGCGCCAACAGCACGGTGTGACGCTGGCAAGTAGTGAAGTTCAATTCGATGCTGTCACAATAGATTCCTTCCAATAACGTGCGAAGGTATTCAGCATTCAAGTCTTTTGCCTTGATATGAAATCCTAGCGAATCAACACCCTTGTTGAGTAAGGCAAGAGCATGCTGATTGGCTTCTAAAGGATTATCCACATGGATATCTTGACGAATAAACCAGGCATTGTCATTTTTTTTATTTCCTCTCAAATAAGGGAATTCACCTGGAAGCGAATCAATTGTTTTCAGTTCTTCCAAATCTTCCCGACGATAAAAAGGCCTTACATTAAAACCTTCATTGGTTTTCCATACCAATTTCTTTTCATAGTCAGCTCCTTTCAGATCTGTCTGGATTCTGTCCATCCATTCTTGAGTTGTCACTTCTGGGAAATCGGAAAAGAGTTTTTCTCTATTATCTGTCATACTTTGTGTTTTATGGGTTTACGATTTAAGTTGATTGGCACACGGATTAAATACGCATGCTTAGGCAAATATACAAAATTATAGTAGAACAAAACTGATTTGCGGATTTTTTTTAAATGAATTCCGCAAATAGAGCCTGTTTAAATTTTGCTCAGGTTAATTTTGCGAATTGTTTTCGAGGATGTTTTTCTGATTTTATGAGGAGGATAGCGGGCTATCTGACGAATAAAATCAGGAAAACAGACCGGAAACAAACGCAAAAGAACCTGATAGAATATTACTTTATTGGAAAATTTAAACAGGCTCTTAGCCAATCCGACTGAGGTGAAAAACGCAGTAGTACTGCGTCAGCCGATGAAGTATATATCCGTAAGTGGATGCAGATATATTCAATCGCAGTTGCAGTATATATTCAATCGCGGTTGCAGTATATATTCATTTTTCAGGGGTATTGGCTGTTTGCGGAGCTCATTTTATTTTTATCCGTTTATCATATTCAGAAACTCATCTTCACTTAGGATAGGTATGCTTAGTGCACGGGCTTTTTCCAGCTTGCTGGGACCCATGTTTTCGCCGGCAAGGATGAAACTGGTCTTTTTCGAGATACTGCCCACGTTCTTCCCTCCGTGCTTCTCTATCATCTCCTTATATTCATCGCGCGAATGACGGGCGAATACGCCGCTAATGACAATCGACTTTCCCTGTAGCTTATCGGTATGCCCTGCAAGGTCTTCTTCATCGGCTTCCAGCTTCAGCCCAGCCGTACGCAGGCGTTCGATAAGGTTACGGTTTTTCTCGTCGGCAAAATAACGCAGTATGCTGCCAGCTATCTTCTCGCCGATTTCGTCTACGTGAATCAGGTCGTCAAGCGTAGCTGTAGCCAATGCCTCGATGGAACGGAAAGCACGTGCCACTTTCTTTGCCACTGTTTCGCCTACAAAGCGGATGCCTAATGCAAAAAGCACCCTTTCGTAAGGCACTTCCCGTGAACGGGCAATACCCTGAATGATGTTCTCTGCCGACTTTTCGCCCATGCGTTCTAGCCGTACGAGGTCTTCTGCCTTCAGCGTGTAGAGGTCTGCTACATCGTGTATCAGTCCTTCCTGGTAGAATTGGTCGACGGTTTCAGGTCCCAAGCCTTCGATGTTCATCGCACGGCGGCTGATAAAATGCTCGATCTTCCCTTTTATCTGCGGCGGACAGGAACTTTCGTTGGTGCAGTAATAGGCGGCCTCGTCTTCGTAACGCACCAACGGGCTTCCACATTCGGGACAATGGGTGATGAAGGTTACTTTCTCGCTTCCTTCGGGACGGGATGCCACGTCTACACCTGTTATTTTCGGAATGATTTCGCCTCCCTTTTCTACATAGACGTTATCGCCAATATGCAAATCAAGTGAGGCAATGATGTCGGCGTTGTGCAACGAAGCGCGTTTGACTACCGTTCCTGCCAATTGCACGGGTTCCAAATTAGCGACAGGCGTTACGGCTCCCGTGCGCCCTACCTGATAAGTGACTTTCAGCAATCGGGTCAAAGCACGTTCTGCCTGAAACTTGTAGGCGATAGCCCAACGCGGCGATTTGGCTGTATAGCCCAAATTGCGTTGCTGGCGCAAAGAATTTACCTTTAACACAATGCCATCGGTAGCCACGGGCAGATTCTTCCGTTCTACATCCCAATAATTGATGAAGTCGAATATCTCCTGCAGGGTCTTCACCTTGCGTGTCACGTGCGAAACCTTGAAGCCCCATCGGGCAGCCTCTTGCAGGTTTTCATAGTGTCCGTCGTGAGGCAGGTTTTCGCCCAACATATAATAAAGGTAAGAGTCAAGCTTGCGGGCTGCTACTTCGGCAGAGTTCTGCAACTTCAGCGTGCCCGAAGCCGCATTTCTCGGATTGGCAAACAAAGGCTCTTCACGTAGTTCGCGTTCGCGGTTCAGTTCCTCGAACACCTTCCAGGGCATCAGCACTTCGCCGCGCATTTCGAATTGGCGGGGATAGCCGTCGCCGTGCAGCACCAGCGGAATAGCCCGAATGGTCTTCACATTATCGGTCACGTCATCGCCTCGCACACCGTCTCCACGTGTCACGGCACGTACCAGCTTGCCGTTTTCATAAGTCAACGAAATGGAAGTACCATCGTATTTCAATTCGCAGCAGATTTCAAAATCTTCGTTCAGTGCTTTAGCGATGCGTTCGTAAAACTCCGTCACTTCGGCTTGCGAATAAGTATTCCCTAACGAAAGCATCGGATAACGGTGCTCTACCTGGACAAAGTTTTTATTGATGTCGCTGCCCACCCGCACCGAGGGCGAATTGGGGTCGTAATGCTCCGGATGACGGGCTTCGAGGTCTTGCAGTTCGCGCATCAGGTGGTCGAACTCCTGGTCGGAGATGACGGGCGCATTCTCTACATAATATTTATAGTTGTGAAGGTGCAATTCTTCACGCAACTGGTCGATTCTTTCTATTTCTGTCATGTTCATTTCGGATGTTTCTTGCAAAAATAGCAAAAATGTGCCAGTGTGCGGTACGGGAACAACGGAAACTTCGTACTTTTGCAAAAAAAATAACAAGGAAACATGCGAATAGACATTATTACCGTTTTGCCCGAAATGATTGAGGGCTTTTTCAACTGCTCCATCATGAGCCGGGCACAAAAGAAAGGCATCGCTGAATTTCATATCCATAATTTACGTGACTACACCTTCGACCGCTACCGAAAAGTAGACGATTATCCGTTTGGCGGATGTGCAGGAATGGTGATGAAGATAGAGCCGATAGACCGTTGCATTTCGTCACTGAAAGCCGAGCGCGATTATGACGAAGTGATTTTCACAAGCCCTGACGGCGAGCAGTTCGACCAGAAAATGGCGAACACCTTGTCGATGACTCAAAACCTGATTATCTTGTGCGGGCATTTCAAAGGCATCGATTACCGCATCCGCGAACATTTTATTACGAAGGAAATCAGTATCGGCGATTACGTACTAACTGGAGGCGAACTGGCGGCAGCCGTCATATCTGATGCCATCGTACGGGTTATCCCTGGTGTGATATCCGACGAGCAATCGGCACTGTCCGATTCATTTCAAGATAATTTACTGGCTCCACCAGTCTATACCCGTCCCGCAGAATACAAAGGATGGAAGGTACCCGATGTTCTGCTTTCGGGGCACGAAGCAAAGATACGTGAATGGGAGTTTCAACAATCTTTAGAGCGTACCAAACGGTTGCGTCCGGACTTGCTGAAGTAAGATATTTCTTTACATTTATTTCAAATCTACATATTCACGAAAAAAGGCCACAGATTTATATTTTTCTCTCTCTTGACAAAAAAGTAAAAAAATCTGTGGCCAATTATTTTATTTGCATTTTCAGTATGCCATTCGCATATGTAAATTATTTTTAATATTCCAACGCGCCGATGATGTCACGAACTGAAGCAAATCCATGGCGGTCGAGATAGTCGTTGATACCTTCCGCTACTTTTACGGTTATAGCCGGATCAATGAAGTTGGCCGTACCTATCTGTACGGCGGTTGCTCCAGCAAGCAGGAACTCCACGGCATCGCGGGCATTCATAATTCCACCTAACCCAATGACAGGTATCTTCACGGCTTTTGCTACTTGCCATACCATGCGCAAGGCGATAGGCTTCACTGCTGCTCCACTCATCCCTCCAGTGATAGTGGATAAGACCGGTTTACGCTTTTCGGCATCTATTGCCATTCCCAGCAGCGTGTTGATGAGTGATACACTGTCTGCTCCGGCAGTTTCCACTGCACGCGCTATTTCTGTGATGTCGGTCACATTGGGCGACAGTTTCACGATCAATGTCTTGTGATAAGCTTTTCGCACTGCAGATACAACCTCGGCGGCTCCATGAGCTGTTACTCCGAAAGCCATCCCACCTTGCTTGACATTCGGGCATGAGATGTTCAGCTCAATAGCCGGGATGCAGTCCAGGCCGTCGATAATGCTTGCTGTTTCCACATAATCCTCTATTTGCGATCCAGACACGTTCACAATCATATTGGTACGGATGTCTTTGATTTGTGGGTAGATATGTTCTGCAAAATAATGCACCCCTTTGTTTTGTAGTCCCACAGCATTCAGCATGCCCATCGGTGTTTCCGCCATACGCGGATAAGGATTTCCTTCACGGTGATGAAGTGTCGTCCCCTTTACGATAATTCCTCCAATTTTCCCCAAATCCACAAAGTCTTGGAATTCAAGTCCGTAACCGAATGTTCCCGATGCAGTCATCACCGGATTCGATAAAGCCAGTTTTCCTATGTTTACACTTAAATCTGCCATAATAGTTTCTTTATATTAAATACAGGACCTTCTTTACATACACACACATGACCATCCCGGGTGTTTTCCACACAGCAAAGGCAAGCCCCCACACCGCATGCCATCGTGTTCTCTAGCGACACTTCACACGCTATGCCCTGCTGATTGGCGTATTTGGCCACGGCCATCATCATTGGTTTAGGACCACATGTGCAGATTAGATCGAACGTATTGTCTCTCAGTACACTGTGCATCGTGACATACCCTTTCTCTCCCATACTTCCGTCTTCGGTAGTAGTATGGACATCGCCCAATGCCTCGAACAAGTCCAGTTGCAACAAGTCATTCTTCGAGCGTGCTCCCAACAAGAATGTAGGTTTCAAGCCTTTCTTCAACAAAGTTTCGCCTAAATAAAGCAAAGGAGCCGTGCCTACACCTCCACCTATCAGCAACACCTTAGTAGCAGTGTCTTCTGGGACTGTAAAACCGTTTCCTAACGGCATGACCACATTAACTGTGTCCCCAGGATTCACGGTAGCCAATTTACGTGTACCATCACCAACCAGCTGAATCAAGAACCAGACCTCATTTTTCTGGCGGTCTACGTAATTAATAGAAATAGGACGACGCAGGAATGTCGTGTTCGAACCGTCTACCCGTATTTCGGCGAACTGCCCCGGAAGCATTTCAGGCAACGGCTCAGCCTGGGTCAACTTGAGTAATACATAGTTTGCATGCAAACGTATGTTTTCTGTAACAGTCAAATCAAGAATGTATTTCTTCATAAAATAAATTGAGGTAAATTCGTTTCACAGTACAAAGATAACGAATTTACCTCAATCTATAGAGAAAACTCCATCGCTTTTGCCCATCCACTTCCACAGATAATCAAGATTTCTCTGGCCTGAATACCTGATATGTTCCATTATCAAAGAAAATACGTATTTCAACTATTTTCGGATGAGGTTTTTCTATATATTTAATTTCTTCTTTTACAGTGTTTTGCATACCATTTCCTGGAGTGGAAGACGCGTTTTCCTTGCGAAAATCAAAACGAACCGGATATCCGCTTGCATTTTCTGGATTCTCATTGCTGTACAGACGGCTATTTCCATCTGTGGTACCTTCTTCAACGACTTTCATTTCACCTTCACCATAAAGCAACCAATTCAAGTTAATAGAAGGATAAGCCTTGTGAATGCGCATGACCACTTCCAGGCTAGGTTTATTCCGCTCTGTCAATATGTGCGACAGAGAAGATGTCGATATGCCTATTTTTTCAGCAAATTCGGCATTGGTTAACGACTCCTTTTGTATGATTTGTAAAATACGGTCTTTCATTATAATTATTTGTGTATATAATCTTAATGATTACAAATGTAATGCTTTTTATTTTCATTTGCAAATTTACATATGGAAAAACAAATAACAAAATTACGTAGCAATGAATTACATTTGTAATCATATCTGATGTTTACATCTGTAAATCATCAATTTCAAGTTCTTTTTAACTTTAACAAATTCATATAAACTACTAGGATATAGATTGTTATACTATAATTTTGATTGTTTACACTTCGATAATATAGAAATGTAAACAGTTATTTAATGCCATATAAAATATTATTTCATTAATTCTTCATAGATTGTTGGGTTTTAGCCTATTATCCTGTGCATAAATACATTGTATAAATTATCATGTACATTTATAAAAGTACACAATATAACCATAAGACCATGTATTTACATTTGTACTACAGCCTAAACAAATATACATATCGATTCATGGCATTTACAAATACAAATGTATTTTAGGCTTATCGAAGCCAAAATGTAGAAATGTATATGTCTGAATGTAAAAAAGCCCGAATCTATTCTTTAAGATTCATCAGAATAATGATGTGCAAAATAAAGATATATTCATAGCCATTTCAGTTATCTTCATAGCTTGTAGAAGCTATCTGGAATGGCTTATGAATATATCTTCGTCTGGTAGGCAATATTGGTTGAAAAAAGAATGGCAAAATCACACAAGCCACGGAAGCAAATCAACTTTTCATCTTTCCGGAAATGTGTTTCTTTAGAAATTGGATGCAGGGATTAATTTTGCACAAATGCCCCGATGTTGAAGATATTCTTCTTTTCAAGATCGGATAACCCTCTCCGTTACCGAGGATACATCTGCATAATTTTACAGATACGTTTGCCCTTGGATCGTGGGTATTGTGACTTTGCCTTGATTGACTTCAGCCGGACTGCAATCAATGAAGAATTTGATAAATCAGTTCACGCAACAATTCCCCGTCGGAAACCGAAGCGTTGTTCACACCTTTCGAACGAACATCGCATTGACGGATGCATTCGATAATCTTCATTACTTTTACTCCCGAATAGTGTTTCATGGCAGCCAGGTAATCGCGTGCTTGCCACGGGGATCGCAGGCTGAGTTGAGCGGCCACTCCCTCTTCATTTTTTTGGGGAGCATAGTATGCCAACATCAGGTTGGCAAAGAAATTGAACAATACAGCCAGCGTAACCTGCAACGGATTGTGTTTTGGATTTTCTTCAAAATATTTTACTATTTGATTCGCTTTGAATACGTCTTTTACGATTAATGCATTCCGCAATTCGAAATTATTAAAGTCCTTACTGATGCCGATATTCTGTTCTATCTGCTCGGGTGTAATCCGCCGTTGTCCCTTGGGAAGCGTGATAATTAATTTTTCCAACTCGCCTGCCATTCGGTTCAAATCCGTCCCTACAAATTCTGCCATCATTTCTGAGGCTTTTGGCTCAATTTCCACTTGACGGCGTTTTAAATAAGATGCGATAAACCCTGGAAGTTGAGTGTCTTTCAGCTTCCGGGATTCGAACAGCACACCTACCTTTTCCAGTTCTGCTGTCAGCTTTTTTCTACGATCTAATGCGCCGTGTTTATAGCAAAATACCAGAATGGTAGAAAGCATCGGCTTTTGCAGATAATACGTCAACTCGTCCAAGTTCTTTAAGTTTTGTGCTTCGCGAACTACAACCACCTGGTATTTCGACATCATCGGATACCTTCTTGCTGCGTTAATAACAGAAGCTATATCTGTGTCTGTTCCATATACTACGGTCTGGTTAAACTCTTTCTCCGACTCTGTCAAAACGTATTGCATGATGTATTCGGATATGCGGTCGATATAGTAATCCTCTTCTCCCATCAGGAAATAAACGGGAGCATAGTTTTTATTTTTCAGGTTGCGGGCTATTTCTTCGTAAGTTATTTCTTTTGCCATACTTTTTTGTAACTTTGTATGATAAATTATTCACGCTATTCATACAAAGATATAAAATGTTGGAATTAAACTTACCTCCTTATCCGTTTAAAATTGCTAACAAAGACGGGAAAAAATTCATATTCGATGCGTTACGCAAGAAATATGTTGCCCTTACACCCGAAGAATGGGTGCGGCAGCATTTCACTCACTATTTGCTGGAGCACAAAGGTTATCCTTGGGGATTGCTGGCTAATGAAATCCAATTGAATCTGAACGGAATGAAAAGGCGGTGCGATACGGTGCTTTATAACCGCAATCTGACCGCCCGGATGATTATAGAATATAAAGCCCCAAATGTGGAAATCACGCAAGCTGTATTCGACCAAATTACGCGTTATAATATGGTGCTGAAAGTAGAATATCTGATTGTGAGCAATGGAATCCACCATTATTGTTGCCACATTGATTATGCAACGCACTCTTATACATTCTTGCCCACCGTACCGGCGTATGAGGAACTATGAATGAAAAGAATCGCCCCAACGGACAAAGCTCAAGATGTCTTTGCTCGCTGGGGCGACCCATATATTTTGCAGGTAAAAATCATTTCACTTTTGTTTCCAAGTGTCTTTCAGGCATTACTCCTGCCAGTTCCGGGTCAATCATGATGCGTCCACAATATTCACACACAATGATTTTCTTTCGCATACGGATGTCCAATTGTTTTTGAGGCGGAATCTTATTAAAGCATCCCCCACATGCATCACGCTGCACATAAGTAATTCCCAATCCGTTTCGAGAGTTTTTACGAATGCGCTTGAATGCCTGAAGCAAACGCGGTTCGATAGTTGCTTCCAATGCTTTTGCCTTGTCGCGGAGTTTTTCCTCTTCCTGTTTAGTCTCAGAAATGATTTCATCCAATTCATTTTTCTTCATCTCCAAGTCTTTCTTTCTTTCTTCCAGAGTATGTGTGTTCTTTTCTATTTCTTCTTGTTTTGATTCGATAGAAGAGGTATACTCTCTGATGCGTTTTTCACACAATTCCACTTCCAAGGTTTGGAATTCGATTTCCTTTGTCAGCACATCATATTCACGATTATTACGCACATTGTCTTGTTGTGCTTTGTATTTATCGATTGAAGCCTTGGCTGTTTCAATTTCAATACGCTTGGTAGCAACGTTCGATTTCAATTCTTCTATTTCACCTTTAATCTTTTCGATGCGGGTGCTTAAGCCTGTCACTTCATCTTCCAAGTCTTGTACTTCCAACGGAAGTTCACCTCTTAAAGTCTTGATTTTGTCAATTTCAGACAACATGGTCTGCAATTGGTACAAAGCTTTCAGTTTTTCCTCCACACTCAGTTCACTAGGATCTTTTTTTACTTCTTTCGCCATAATGCTTTATAAATATTTAATCGGATTTGTATTGATTCGGGTCATACGAAGTTCCAATGATGGGAATTTTTTCTCTAATAAAGAACAAATCAATTCTTTAGTGTATTGTTCGCTTTCGTAATGGCCTATTTCTGCAATCAAAATACTATTCTCATAATAAAAATAATCGTGATACTTCACTTCGCCTGTTATAAACACATCAGCCTGACTGGCTATAGCACGTGGCAGCAGAAATGCTCCCGCTCCTCCACACAAAGCTACATTTCGGATTAACCTTCCTGTCAGCCGCGAATGTTTCACGCAGCCTGCTTCAAAAATCTGCTTGACGCGACGCAGGAAGTCACCTTCTGTTTCCGGTTCTTCCAAGACACCTATGATGCCTGCCCCTGCCTGGTTCCATTTGTTTTGCACCGGATAAAAATCAAATGCCGGTTCTTCATAAGGATGGGCTGCCAATAAAGCTTTGGTTACTACATCCCGCTTATACACCGGAAGAATGGTTTCTATCCGCATCTCTTCTTCGTGATGTAATTCACCTATTTTACCACAATAAGGATGTGTACCGTTTCCAGCCCGGAATGTCCCGATTCCTTCTATATTATAACTACAAGCATCATAGTTGCCTATACAACCGCAACCTGCTCCAAACAGAGCATCACGTACTTGGTTGACGTGTTTCATCGGTACGAATGTCACCAGCTTCAATAATGCGTTTTCTCTAGGCTCTAATACACGCACTTGCCTCAATCCTATTTTTTCTGCAATCTTATAATTCACTCCCAACAAAGCATTGTCCAAATTGGTATGCATCGAATAAATTACAATATCGTTCTTAATAGCCTTAATAACGCATCGCTCCACATAGTCTTTACCCGTAACCGACTTGAATCCTTTAAAGATAAGCGGATGGTGTGATACTATCAAATTATATCCCAAAGCTATTGCTTCGTCCACCACAGCTTCAGTCACGTCCAAACACAACAAAGCCCCTGTAACCTCCGCGTCTGTCAATCCGATTTGCAAACCGGCATTATCAAAACCGTCTTGCAAAGGCAGAGGCGCGAACATCTCAAGGGCATTCAAAACTTCCTTAATCTTCATGTCTCAAAAAAAATCGTACAAAAATAATAAAAAACTGTGATATATTAAAAAGTAAACCACTTAGATTTACATAACATTAACGCATAAGCGAAATTGGAATATAAGAAGCTGTTTTGAATTTCTCCAAAAAGTTTTTCTTGGCTTGATGTATCTGTTTTCGTGTGTGCTTTGGGCGATTTTTTGGCCCTTTTCGCTCCTGTTCTTCGTCAGATAGCCCGCTATCTTCCTCATCACAGAAGCGAAAATGCCTCAAAAACTCATC
>NZ_NFJG01000010.1:0-54432 GCF_002159755.1 Bacteroides sp. An269 | reverse complement strand
ATGCTTGTATTATCGTGACAATGACAAATGACAAATGACAATTAACAAAGTGATGTAACGCACCACGAAGAAGAAAAGAGAATTGTAAATTAAATTATATTATATATATATTATAATATATATATAATATAATTTATAATGTCGCTCACCTGCCATTAAGGCATTTTCTGGAAAAAGTTAATTGTCATTTGTCATTTGTCATTGTCATCATTATGCTTATATCTTGCATATATCACGCATCTATATGCAAATTCCGGTATATATAGCTTCGCGCGCCTGTGCAAATAGTTGCATTTCAGTGGTTTAAGTATAACTTGCCAAAAAAAATAATTGCCGATTGTCAAATTTCCATTGTCCATTGCCTAATATCCATTGCCAATTGAAAAATTTTTCGTATCTTTGTGGAGTGAATCCTCCCTCACTATTCCCCTCTCCATACCGACATACGTGCCGAGACGGTGTATGTTTGACAGAGGGGGTCTCTGCGCAAGATAACAACGACCTACCTTGAAAGCAGGTCGTCTCTGAGATAAGGTAGTTTCAAACCACCCTATCCCGCAGGATGACCTTACTTGAATTAAGGTCATGGGGAAGACGATATGAGTTGAAACCATACCGTGCGCAGGGGTGTCGTTTCAACCTATACCCCTCTTGCATCCATTTTGTGAAAATAAATTAGCACATTGCCTATTATTCATTGGCACATTAAAATATCTGGTGAGAAAATGTACAATTTCATACCGCGCTTATTTTTCTTCCGGAAGTCTTAATTTGTAGTGTGAATTTCTGTATTCTGCTTTTTTATTTCGCGTAATTCAGAGATTTTGCCTATTTTTGCAAACAAAACAAGTGTTGAATGAGTGAAAAGAAGATATCCCTTTTGGGAAAAACACTGGGCGAGCTGACCGAAATCGTGACAAGCTTGGGAATGCCCAAGTTTACAGGGAAGCAGGTGGCACGCTGGATGTACGGGAGGAAGGTGGCTTCGATAGATGAAATGACCGACCTGTCGCTCAAGAACCGTGAACGGCTGAAAGAGATGTACGAGGTGGGGGCTTCTGCTCCGGTGCATGAGATGCGTTCGGTGGACGGCACGGTGAAATATCTGTTCCGTACGCCCGATAACAACTATATCGAGTCTGTTTATATTCCTGATGGCGAACGCGCTACGTTATGTGTGTCTTCACAGGTGGGATGCAAAATGAACTGCAAGTTCTGCATGACGGGTAAACAAGGCTTTTCGGGCAATCTGACCACTGCGCAAATCTTGAATCAGATTTATTCTATCCCTGAGCGGGACACACTGACCAATGTGGTGTTTATGGGGATGGGTGAGCCTATGGATAATCTGGATGCTGTGTTGCGGTCGCTGGAGGTGCTGACCGCAGACTATGGTTATGCCTGGAGCCCGAAACGAATCACGGTTTCTACGGTAGGCCTGAGACGTGGAATGGAACGCTTCTTGAAAGAGAGCGATTGCCACCTGGCGGTAAGCATGCACTCGCCTTTCCCGGCACAACGTGGTGAACTGATGCCTGCCGAAAAGGCTTTTTCCATTCGTGAAATTGTCGACATGCTCCGGGGGTATGACTTCAGCAAACAACGGCGCCTGTCGTTCGAATACATCGTTTTCGGCGGTGTGAACGATAATTTGGCATATGCCAAAGAACTGGTGAAGTTGGTGCGGGGACTGGACTGCCGGGTCAACCTGATTCGTTTCCATGCGATTCCGGGGGTGGATTTGCAGGGAACCGATGCGGATACGATGCTGGCATTCCGCGATTATTTGACCCGTCATGGGGTATTTGCCACCATTCGTGCTTCGCGGGGAGAAGATATTTTTGCTGCTTGCGGTATGCTTTCTACAGCAGAGAAACAGGCGGAAAGACAACATGTACATAAAGACAAGACAAAAATCAATAAATAAGGAAATGATATGGAAGGACGTAAAATAAAGGTGGGTATCACCCACGGAGATATCAATGGGGTAGGTTATGAGGTGATTCTGAAAACCTTCTCCAATCCGGCGATGCTGGATTTGTGCACACCGGTTGTTTACGGTTCGCCCAAGGTGGCGGCTTATCACCGTAAAGCGATGGACTTGCCTGCCAATTTCAGTATCATAAGTTCGGCATCGGAAGCGCAAGACGGGCGTCTGAACATTGTCAGCTGTACTGATGAGGAATTGAAAGTGGAACTTTCGAAACCTACACCCGACGGAAGCCGTGCCGCACTCGATGCACTGGAAAGGGCTTCGGCTGAATATAGTGAAGGATTATTTGATGTGCTGGTGACGGCTCCTGCAAACCAGAATGCCGTACAGACGGAAGAGTATCCTTTCTCCGGCCATACTGCTTATTTGGAAGAACGCTTTGGCAAGGGTAGAAAAGCACTGAAAATCTTGCTGAAGGATGATTTCCGGATGGCACTGGTGACAGGGCGTATCCCATTGAAAGAGGTATCTCCCAGGCTGACAAAAGAAGAGGTGATGGAAAAAATAGAAGTGTTCCACCGTTCGCTGAAGCAAGATTTCGGTATTGATAATCCGCGTATCGCCGTGTTTGCGCTGAACCCGCAGGCACAAAGCAATGTGCTTGTCGGTCTGGAAGAAGAACAGGCAATTGTTCCCGCCGTGGAAGCCATGACCAAACGGGGTATCTTATGCTACGGACCCTATGCCGCTGATACGTTTATGGGGTTGGGGTATTACCGGCACTTCGATGGGGTGTTGGCAATGTATTACGACCAGGGCGTGCTTCCTTTTATGACACTTGCCATGAATGAAGGAGTTTGCTATACCGCCGGCCTTTCCATTGTCCGCACGGCTCCGGTACACGATGCTGCATACGACCTGGCGGGGAAAGGTGTGGCTTCCGAGGATTCTTTCAGGCAAGCCATTTATGTGGCACTTGATGTGTTCCGCCGCCGGCAGATTGAAGAAGAAATCAATGCCCGCCCGTTGCGCAAGCAATATTACGAGAAACGTGACGATAGCGATAAGCTGAAACTGGACACGGTAGAGGACGAATGAATATGAAGTTTGCAATTATAGCGGCTGGAGAGGGGACCCGATTGTCACAAGAAGGTGTCCGGTTGCCCAAACCTTTGGTACAGCTGAATGGGAGAGCGATGATAGATCGCCTGATACATATATTTATGCAGAACGGTGCCGAAGAGGTAGTGGTCGTCATTAACAATGAATCACCTTTGACAAAGGCGCATTTGACAGAACTGGAAAAGCATTCAGACATTCCGTTGAGGGTGGTCGTCAAGACCACTCCCAGCTCGATGCATAGTTTCCACGAGTTGAGTCCTTATCTGAAAGAAGACCGTTTTTGCCTGACCACCGTAGATACTGTTTTCCGGGAAGATGAGTTTTCCCGCTTCATCGAAGCTTTCAAAGTTTCGGATAAAGATGGGCTGATGGCGGTTACGGATTATGTTGATGATGAGAAGCCGCTATATATCGGTACCGATACCGATTTGAACATTACCGGTTTTTATGACATGCCCATGCCTGGTATGAAATACATTTCAGGAGGCATTTACTGCCTGACTCCCCAAGCCATCGGCACTTTGGAGCATTGCATTTGTTCAGGTATGTCGCGTATGCGTAATTTTCAGCGGCAGTTGGTGAGCGACGGATTACGCTTGGAAGCATATCCGTTTTCGAAAATTCTGGACGTAGACCATGCTGCAGATATCCCAAAGGCAGAAGCATTTTTGAATGAAGTACATTGATGGGAGCTGTATATACTCCCAAAAATAAAGAGAGAAGCGCATAAGTCATGCAACACGAGGAGAGAAGAATCCAGCTTATTGGAGTGAGTCGTGGAAACCAGTTTTCACCCAATCATATCAATAATGATGCGGCTATTTTGATGAAGACAGCTGAAAAGCTGGGGAAAAAAGGCTGTGAGGTGAAACTGTTTTCAGAAACAGAGTTCGTACAACGGCGTATTCAGGCAGAATTCATTTTCAATATGGCACGCGACCATGCCACCATTCCATATTTGAAAGAACTGGAAAAGACAGGTAGTCTGGTTATTAATTCAGGACAGGGAATCGAGAATTGCATTCGCCAGCCGATGACCGAGATTTTAATGCATTACGGCATTCCACATCCCAAAAGTTATATCATTCCTACTGATCAGGGATTTACGCTTGATTTGTTCCCCTGTTGGATTAAACGGGGTGATTCACATGCTATGGTGAAAGAAGACGTGGTCTATGTAGAATGTAGGGAGGAGGCAAATATTGTTCTTGCTGATTTCCGGAACCGTGGGATACCGAGGGCAGTAGTCAACGAACATCTGGTAGGAGACTTGGTGAAGTTTTACGGGGTGAAGAATACCGATTTTTTCTATTCGTTTTATCCTACCGAACAATCGCATAGCAAATATGGACTGGAAGCCATTAATGGGAAGGCACGCGGTTTCCCGTTTTGTCTGGACAAACTGAAAAATTATGCCAACCGGGCGGCAGAGGTGCTCCAGGTACCTGTTTATGGAGGCGATTGTGTAGTAGGTCCGACGGGCGAAATCCGTATCATTGATTTCAATGACTGGCCAAGCTTTGCACCTTGTTGTGAGGAGGCGTCAACAGAAATAGCCGGTTATATTTACAATTGTATCATTGCCAAACAGAACAGCCATTAAGAGATGAGTACAGAAAAGAAAGGATTGAAAGCCTCTTTCAAGTCAATGGATACGGAAGAGTTTCTGGATATATATTTTAACCGTCCGATAGGTTATGCCTGGGCGTTGTTTTTCAGGCATTTCGATGTACACCCTAATGTAGTGACTATTTTGTCGATTCTGTTGGGCATAGGGGCAGGAATCATGTTTTATTATCCGGACTTGAAACATACGCTTGCCGGCATAATCTTGCTCATGTGGGCAAACCATTATGATAGCTGCGACGGGCAATTGGCACGTATGACTGGTAAAAAGACGCGTTGGGGACGCATGTTGGACGGATTTGCAGGCGACCTTTGGTTTATAGCCATTTATTTCACTATTTGTTTGCGTCTTACCTGCCAACCTTTGCCGTTAGGCATAGGCAGTAGTGAAGGAATGGTATGGGGAGCAGGCATTTGGATAATAGCCGCCTTGTCGGGGACACTCTGTCATAGCCGGCAATGTGCATTGGCAGATTATTACCGTAATATCCATTTGTTTTTCCTGAAAGGGAAAGCAGGAAGCGAACTGGATAACTTCAAACAACAGCGGGATTTGTTTTATAGCCTTCTCTGGAAAGGAAATTTCTGGTGGAAAGCTTTTCTGTATTTTTATGGCAATTATACCCGGAAACAAGAACGCATGACCCCGAATTTCCAACGTTTTTATGCCTTTATACAGCAGAAATATGGTGACGATATTCCCGGTACATTGCGCAACGAATTCCGCTCTTTAAGTCTGCCACTGATGAAATATGCCAATATCCTCACGTTCAACACACGTGCCATAGTGCTTTATGTATCGTTGCTTATGGGTGAACCGTGGGTATATTTTATATTTGAAATGACAGTTATGACTATCCTTTTTATCTATATGCGCCATCGCCACGAGGCTTTGAGTGCCTATCTGTATCATAAATACGCTCGACAATGAAAGAAAAAGCCCGTAACATATTTTGGTTTTTCGGTATCTTTGCCATTGTGGTGATGCTCTGCACATTTGATATGGACTACAATGAGTTGTGGAAAAATCTGCGTAGGGCAGGGATATGGCTTCCTGCTGTCATTTTCCTGTGGGTGTTTATCTATTACCTGAATGCATGGGCATGGTATGTGATTATCTGCGACGGGAAGAGTGGAAAAGTTCCTTTCAGACAAGTCTATAAACTGACTATCTCCGGTTTTGCCTTGAATTACGCAACACCGGTAGGGCTGATGGGAGGGGAGCCTTACCGTATCATGGAACTTAGCTCGTATGTGGGGGGAAGCAAAGCTACTTCTTCCGTAATATTATATGCCATGATGCATATCTTTTCGCATTTCTGGTTTTGGCTTGTATCGGCTGTGCTTTATGTGCTTTTTGAACCGATGAACTGGGGGGTAGGTATTCTGCTGGCTGTGGTTGTAGCGTTCTGTTCTCTGGCGATTTATTTCTTTATGAAAGGTTACCGGAACGGGATGGCGGTACGTGCACTGAACTGGTTATCGCACGTGCCTTTTGTAAAGAAGTGGGCAAAGCGGTTCTGCGTGGAAAAGAAAGATACGCTGGAACGGATAGATGCACAAATAGCAGAATTGCACAAACAGCGGAAAAGTACGTTCTATATTTCGTTGGGACTGGAGTTCTCGGCACGGATTGTGGGCTGCCTGGAAGTCTATTTCATTCTAAACATTCTGACTGCTGATGTCAGTTTCTTGGCTTGTATTTTGATTATGGCATTCACTTCGCTTTTTGCCAATTTATTTTTCTTCTCGCCCATGCAGCTGGGAGCTCGCGAAGGAGGATTTGTCCTGGCAACCGGAGGACTTGCCATTCCAGCTGCATTCGGTATCTATACCGGACTGATAGCTCGGGTGCGGGAGTTGTTTTGGATTATGATAGGAGTGTTGCTGATGAAGGTTGGCAACTGTAAAAATGAAAAGAAAAATGAGTGAAAAATTAATTGATATACAGGGTATCATCTTCGATTACGGAGGGACTATTGATACCAATGGCCGTCATTGGGCAGAAGTTTTATGGGAAAAGTATAAGACTTTTGACGTACCAGTCAGCAAACCGGAATTCCGTGAGGCATATGTATATGGTGAACGGACACTGGCACACAAACAATTGATAAAACCGGAATACGGCTTTCATGAAGTGCTTTCGGTCAAAACCCGTATTCAAGTGGATTATTTGATTGATAAAGGGGTCTTGTCGCGTACGAAAGCCGATAAATACGACTATGCAACACGTATAGCCGACAGTTGCTATAGGTATGTATGGGACGTATTACAGCGGACCCGTCCGGTTTTACAAACTCTGTCAAAACGGTATAAGCTGGTTTTGGTTTCCAATTTCTACGGAAACATTCAGGCGGTTTTGAAAGATTTCGGTCTGTCCGAAAGCTTTTCGGCCATTATAGAGTCATCGGTGGTAGGGGTACGCAAGCCCGATCCAGCCATCTACCAGTTAGGAATAGACGCTATGGGATTTCCGGCAGATAGGGTTTTGGCAGTAGGTGATTCGTATCCGAAAGATGTTGTCCCAGCCAAGCATATAGGATGCCGGGTGGCGTGGTTGAAAGGAGAAAGTTGGGACGAAGATGCAAACGAATCATTACCCGACCTGATTATAACTGATTTACCCGAATTATTAACTTATTTATTATAATAAAGATATCCATGGATAAACAACGGACTGTATTGGTCGACAAGCAGTATTTCCTGCCTTTCGTCCTGTTGACTTCACTTTTTTTCTTGTGGGGATTTGCCCACGCCATATTGGACGTATTAAACAAACATTTCCAGGAGATGCTGGACATTTCGAAGACTCATTCGGCATTGATTCAGGCAATGATGTATATGGGATATTTCGTAATGGCTATCCCGGCCGGATTATTCATCAACCGGTTCGGATACCGGAGCGGGGTAGTATTCGGCTTGCTGCTTTATGGCATAGGGTCATTGTTGTTCATTCCCGGACAATATTTTGTTTCGTTCAATGCTTTTCTCTTCGCTTTGTTCGTTATCGGTTGCGGACTGACTTTCCTGGAAACGGCAGCCAATCCTTATGTCACCGAACTGGGTGCAAAAGAAACGGCGGCGAGCCGTTTGAACTTTGCTCAGTCGTTCAACGGACTGGGGTGTATCTGTGCACCGTTGTTGGTGGGTTGGTTCCTTTTTTCCGAAACCAAAGAACATCCCAACAGCGTAGCTTTTCCTTATGCTTGCATGGGGATATTGGTGCTTTTTGTGGCAAGTATATTCTTGCGGGTAAAACTTCCCGAAATCAGGCATGAGGCAGAGGTGGACAAAGAAGGACATCGGGTGGGGCTATGGTCGCACCGGCTGTTTATCTTCGGGTTGATAGCCTTGTTCGCTTATGAGGTGGCGGAAATCTCCATCAATAGTTTCTTTATCAATTACGTGGTAGAACAGCGGTGGATGGACGCCCGTTATGCTTCGCTGGTTCTTTCTTTCGGCGGGCTGGGACTGTTTATGTTGGGGCGTTTCTCCGGAAGCTGGATTATGCAGCGTGTCAGTGCCGAACGGATGTTGTTCTGGTGTGCTACGGGTACGGTACTGACCACCACGGTGGTATTGTTCGACCTTGGTATCGTTTCTCTCATCGCCCTGCTGTGTGGGTATGCGTTCGAGGCGATTATGTTCCCCACTATCTTTGCTCTTTCACTGAAAGGGCTGGGCATCCATACCAAGCGTGCCTCTTCTTTCCTGATGATGTCGCCTGTGGGAGGTGTGGTAGGTCCGTTGCTGATGGGAGTGGTGGCAGACCATACCGACTCCATGGTTTGGGCGTTCGTAGTGCCTTGGGTGGCATATGTCGTGGTGTGGTTTTATGCACGGAAAATGCTTTCACAGCGTATCACCCTCTCTAAGTAAAGATATATTCAGCAACTCCGTGATAGGGGAATGGCTATGTGAAAAAGCATGTTCTCGATGAGGGGCTGTATTGGGGACTCATAAAAAAGGCGTGAGGCCTGTCTGTAGTTCATTCAAACTGAGGCATCGCCAAACGCCTGTCCTAAAATGAACATACAGACAATGCTGTCACGCCGTTTTTTTAGTATACTCTTCCACTGCGTAGACATCATTTGAGGAGCAAAGGCAAGTCGGTTATGAAGATGGCAGACAAATAGGTGAGGGCATAAAATAAGCATACGATGATGAAACACCAGCGTGCCACGGGGTAAAGCGGATGGGGGTTTTGACCGGCTTTGGGCCGCATGCGGCTGATAAGTGCAAGTACACTGGTGATGAACAGTAGCAGGTGGATGAGGCGGTAACTCAGGTCGCCCGTCCATACGGTATTGGTTTTTGCCAGATTGACGATGCCAATGACATATATCGCTGCAAAGATAAAAAGTTTGATAACTGTCTGCATAATTCTTGTTTTAGGGGTTTGTAAAAAAATCGTGCCAAGATATAAATAAAATCATTACCCCGCAAGCCGGACAAGATATTTTATGGCTCGCGGGGGATATTTATATCTGCATCGCTATTTTCAGATAGTTGCAACGATATATAAGTTGTTTCGTGTAAGATTATTAATCTTGCATGGAAAGGACATTATCTTCTTATCAAGGCGGTTGTACAATTTGTCTTTTGAAAGATAAGAGCTTGATAGAATATGAGAAGAAACTGTTTTGAATTTCTCCCAAAGCACACACGAAAACGGATACATCAAGCCAAGAAAAACTTTTTGGAGAAATTCAAAACAGCTTCTTAGTCTTCTTTGCGGATTAGTTTTTGTTGATTGGCATCCGGATAGGCAAAATCAAGCAAGTTTTTATCATCAGACTTGTCTATGCCCAATAGCTTCAGCATTTGGATGGCATAGCGTGTACCAAGCATCCGGTAGCCTTGTGCCGTGAAATGCAAACTATCCTTGGCGGCAGGACAACCTGCCGACGGGATGATATGTGCAGTAGGAATGGTGCGGGGCAAAGTGTCGATAATGGCATTCATCGAGGCACATTTCCCGTTTTGGTCAGCATTGACCACTTCACCAGCAAGCAAGGGAACGTTTTTCGCTTTCAGGTGAAGGTCGGAAAGCAGGTTTTCGTAAACCAGCTTTACTTTGTCTGGCCAATCGGGGTCGCCCGTGTTCGATTCTCCTTGATGCAGCAATATGCCTTTGATGACTCCGTCTTTTTGTGCCAGACGTGCCATTTCCACTAAACGCGCGTAAGGGTTGCCATCATATTCTTTTACCATGTTTTTTAACCATTCGGGTGATGAATCTACATACGATTGGTAGTTATCCTTGTCGAACAATTCGATACGACAGCCTCCGATGGCCACATGTACAATACCTATACGTATTTTTTCGGGCAGATTGTTTACTAATGTCCGACCAAAGTAATCGGCAGGAGTCAGTCCCGTATGGCATCGGCACAAAGGGGGTACGGCACGATACCAATGTCCTTTTACTCTGTTCAGTTCAGGGCAATCGACAGCAGACATCAGCAGGAAACGGTTGCTGATATTGCAAGTGTCCTGGGGCTCAAACTTAGCATTACCTTCCATATTCGACTGTCCCAGGCAGAGATAAATGTGGAAATCTTTGTCGCGTGCGGAAGCAGAAATGGCTATCAGCAACACGCTCAAAAATAAAAGCTTTTTCATCATACAATAAATAATTAAATTGTTTGTAAATACTTATACTAACCAAGGCAAAGTTATAAGTTTTTTTGGAATATATGTCTTATCGCTTACATCTTTCAAAGAAAATGTTTATCTTTCTTGCCAGAAAATTTATCGAAAGAATCCATATGACCAAGCAAAAGAAAACCATTTGCATCAGTGCCGGCATTGTTTTGGTGCTGGTCATTTCTTATTTGTCGTTGCCTTACTATGCCCGTCAGGCTCTTATTCATCTGATGCCTGTTATTGATGACTTGGAGACTTTTCACCGTCATGTCGTGCATCACGATGCAGACAGCGTATGGTTATGGCCTCAAGCAGAAGCGTATAATCAGCATCAGCTTTCGGAAAAGGATGCAGCTTATCTTGATAGTTTGCATACAGTATCCTTTCTTGTCGTCCGTCGGGACAGTATCCTTTTTGAGGATTATCGCGACGGATGGAATGACACTCTGACTTCCAATCTTTATTCGGCAACCAAAACCATCGTGGGCTTGTTGGTAGGAATAGCATTCGATGAAGGGAAAATACATAGTCTTGATGACAAGGTTTCGGACTATATACCTATATATAATAAAGGTATGCAAGCGGATGTTACGCTACGTGATTTGCTTACAATGAGTGGGGGGATGGCATGGGACGAATCATACGCTTCGCTGTTTTCGGTTACTACCCACGGTTATTATGGAAATGATTTGTACGAACTGGTTACCGGGTTGGAGGTAAAAGACCGGCCTGGTATACAATTCTCATACCGCAGCGGTGAGACGCAGCTTTTGGCGTTCGTGCTTGAAGCTGCAACGGGAGAAACGTTGAGCCGGTATGCTGAGGAAAAGTTGTGGAAGCCGATGCAAGCGGAAAAAGATGCTTATTGGTTGTTGGATAAACGTGACGGTGATGAAAAAGCATTCTGTTGTTTTCATACGACGGCACGCGATGCGGCGCGTCTCGGAAGCCTGTTGCTTCAGCAAGGTAAATGGCGTGGAAAACAGCTCGTGTCGCAAAGATATATGGACGAGATGCTGCGTCCTGCTTCTTACCTGAAAGACCAGTGGGGAAGAGATTCGCTCAGTTATTATGGCTTGCAGTTATGGTTGATACCCTATCGGGGCGAAACCATTCCTTGTATGCGGGGCATGCTGGGACAATATGTTTATGCGATACCTTCAGAAAATGCGGTAGTGGTTCGTTTGGGACGTAAACGTTGTGATGTGTACGATGGACCTTTTACGACTGATATGACACGATATCTTGACATTGCAATGCACATACTTCATCCTTGATAAGAATGTCAGATTTAATGAAAAACTTGTTTGTTTATCTGCTTTTGTAGGTTTTCTTACCTTTCTGTGTTTTATTTCACGGTTTTGACGTATCTTTACCTCGTTTTAATGATATAGTCTATGGATCAGGAAATTTTTCATCTTTTTCTGGCAGTCATGTCGGGCATTGCTTTTCTGGTATTTGTTGCCCTCTATTTTGTAAAGGCAGGATACGGAATGTTTCGCACTCCATCGTGGGGATTGTCACTGGACAATAAAATAGCGTGGATGCTGATGGAGGCACCTGTATTTGTGGTGATGTTTGTTTTGTGGATACGGAGCGGGGTAGGATTTGCATTGCCTCAGTTCTTGTTTTTTGCGTTGTTTCAGTTGCATTATTTGCAGCGTTCGTTTATCTTCCCTTTTCTGATGACAGGGAAAAGCCGTATGCCAGTAGCCATTATGGCAATGGGCATCGTATTTAATGTACTGAACGGGATGATGCAGGGAGGAGGATTGTTTTGGTTCAATGACAGTGTGCCTGTCGGCATTGGAGCCGGTTACTTGTTACAGCCGAATGCCCTGTTGGGGATAATCCTGTTCTTGGTGGGGATGGGAATTAACTTGCATTCCGATCATGTTATCCGTCATTTGCGTAAGCCGGGAGATACCCGGCATTATCTTCCGCAGAAAGGGATGTATAAGTATGTCACTTCTGCCAATTATTTCGGTGAACTGGTGGAGTGGACGGGATTTGCCGTGCTTACCGCTTCTCCAGCAGCTTGGGTGTTTGTGTGGTGGACAGCCGCCAATCTGATACCTCGTGCCAATGCTATTTATCATAAATATCGTGAAACGTTCGGTGTCGAAGCCGTAGGAAATAGAAAACGGATTATACCTTTTATATATTAGTTTTTCGGTTGACACTCAGATGCCTTGGTATATGTCATCAAGACTATCCGATAGTCTGTTAACTGATATTTTGTCAACAAAAACAAAAGAAGTAGTATGAAAGACTCTAAGTTGTTTACTCCGGTCACGATAGGACCGCTTACGTTGCGCAATCGTACTATTCGCTCAGCCGCATTCGAAAGCATGTGTCCGGGAAATAAGCCCTCGCAGATGTTGCTCGATTATCATCGGTCAGTAGCAGCCGGAGGGGTAGGTATGACAACAGTGGCATATGCCGCTGTTACCCGAAGCGGTTTGTCGTTTGACCGTCAGTTATGGATGCGCCCTGAAATAGTACCGGGCTTGCGTGAACTGACCAATGCCGTGCATAAAGAAGGTGCTGCTGCAAGTATTCAGTTGGGACATTGTGGTAATATGTCTCACAAGAGCATTTGCGGTTGTTTGCCAGTAGGGGCAAGCAGTGGATTTAATCTTTATTCGCCCACTTTCGTACGTGGGCTTCGTGCTGACGAATTGCCTGAAATGGCACGTGCTTATGGGCATGCGGTCAATCTTGCACGTGAGGCAGGTTTCGATGCGGTAGAGGTCCATGCCGGTCACGGTTATCTTATCAGTCAGTTTCTTTCGCCTTCCACCAATCACCGCAAGGATATTTACGGAGGTTCGCTTGAGAACCGGATGCGGTTTATGGATATGGTGATGGATGAAGTGATGAAGGCTGCAGGTAACGATATGGCTGTGTTGGTAAAGATGAATATGCGTGATGGTTTCAAGGGAGGTATGGAGCTGAACGAGACTATTCAGGTGGCAAAACGGCTGGAACATTCGGGTGCCCATGCGCTGGTGCTGAGCGGAGGTTTTGTCAGCAAGGCGCCGATGTATGTGATGCGGGGTGAAATGCCTATCCGCAGCATGACACATTACATGACTTGCTGGTGGCTGAAGTATGGCGTACGGCTGGTAGGTAAATGGATGATTCCCAGTGTACCTTTTAAGGAAGCCTATTTCTTGGAAGACGCATTGAAGTTCCGCGAGGCAGTTCGGATGCCATTGGTCTATGTAGGTGGACTGGTGTCACGGGAAAAAATAGATGAAGTACTTGATTATGGGTTCGAGGCAGTGCAAATGGGACGTGCCTTGCTGAATGAGCCGGGATTTGTAAACCGGATGCGGGACGAAGAACAGGCACGCTGCAATTGCCGTCACAGCAATTATTGCATAGCCCGGATGTATTCCATAGAAATGGCATGTCACCAACATTTGCATGAAGCATTGCCTCCGTGTTTGAAAAAAGAGATAGAACAGATAGAAGAAAGGCAGGCTGTAAAATGAAAGCAAGGAAACTGGCAGTGATTACAGGTGCCGACGGTGGAATGGGACAGGAAATAACCCGTGCCGTGGCAATGGCGGGATATCGTGTTATCATGGCATGCCTGCGGGTGGAGAAAGGAGAAGAGGTGCGTGAGGCATTGTTGCGTGAGCGTGGTGATTTGCAGGTAGAGGTACGTAGCATCGACCTGGCATCGTTTGTTTCGGTATCAGTGTTTGCAGATACTTTGGTCGCAGAAGGCGGGCAAGTCAGCTTGCTGATGAATAATGCCGGTACAATGGAAACCGCTTTTCATTGTACGGAAGATGGTTATGAACGTACGGTCCAGGTGAACTATATGGGGCACTATTTGCTGACTCGTAAGTTATTGCCATTGATGGGAGAAGGTAGTCGTATAGTCAATATGGTGTCGTGTACGTATGCCATCGGTAAATTGGATTTTCCAGATTTCTTCTACCGGGGAAGGAAAGGAGCTTTTTGGCGTATCCCGGTGTATAGTAATACCAAGCTGGCATTGATGCTTTTCACTATAGACTTGGCAGAGCGTGTGCGTGACAAAGGAATCGTGGTCAATGCAGCCGACCCGGGTATTGTCTCTACTGATATTATTACGATGCATGCATGGTTCGATCCGTTAACTGACATTTTTTTCCGTCCCTTTATCCGCACTCCACTGCAAGGTGCGTCTACTGCCATTCATTTGTTGTTGGATGAAGAAGCAGGCAAGCGGACAGGTACATTGAATGTGAGTGGGCATGCCAAGCCGTTATCAGATAAATATGTCAGACATCCGCAGATGCAAGAATTGTGGAACCGGACGGAGCAAATTGTGAACCGCTGGTTATTTTAAATTGAAGTATAAAAAGGTTTGGTGCATGAGCAGTGCATGAGACCTGTGAATGGAAAAAGCAGAAAAATGGATAGTAAGAAAAATAAGGAAGAATTTGTTGAGTTGTTGCGTTCTACGGGACGTGATGGAGTAGAGGACGTAATAACAGGGCTTGAAGAGTTGGGGTTTTTTACAGCTCCTGCCTCTGCAGGGCATCATCTCAACACTGAAGGTGGTTTGGTACTTCATTCCATCAATACGTGTAAGGCTGCTTTGGCAATATGGGAAGGGATGAAGGTTCTTGAACCGAGTTTGGAAAATGAAGTGGGAAGAGACAATGTGATTATTGCCAGCTTGCTGCACGATGTGTGCAAGAGTGACATTTATGTGCGCAGTGTGAAGAAACGCAAGAATGCGTTGGGCGTGTGGGAAGATACTGAAGGTTACAAGGTGACTTATAAAGGTTTTCCGATGGGACACGGCGAAAAATCAGTGATTCTTCTGCTTTGTAACGGACTGGAAATGAGTGATGATGAAATGCTGGCAATCCGTTGGCATATGGGGGCTTTCGGGTTGAACTTGAACAGTTATGAAGAATTGCGTAATTATGATACAGCACGTATGCTTTACCCGTTGGTAGCCATTGTGCAGGCAGCAGATAGTTTAGCCGCGAGTATTATGGAGCGTACGGGCAGCGATTTGGATGAGCTTTAAAATATAAAACGCGTAGAATCTCTCTGACTATATACACAGAGGTGCAGGGCTTTTTAATGGTTTCCTGCACCCCTGTATATACAAGTTTGACTTTCAGCTTGTTATTCTTCTCCTTCGTAATTTAGATAAGATTGTATAGGAAGGCTATAGTCGAAGATTTCTTCAGGTCTGAAGAAGCGGTTCAGCTCTACGATAGCATTCTCCGGAGAATCAGAAGTATGCACGATGTTTTCTTGTGCACTTACGCTGTAATCGCCTCGAATCGTACCGGGGGTAGCTTTACGGCCGTTGGTAGCACCTGTCATAGAGCGTACCACCTGCACTGCATCCACTCCTTCGTAGCAGCAAGCTATGACCGGCGATGCCATCATCGATTGCTTGATGCGTCCGAAGAAAGGTTTGTCTGCCAAATGGGCGTAGTGTTCGTTCAGTAAATCATCGGTGAGCTGCATCATTTTCATACCTGCAAGCCGTAGGCCTTTGCGTTCGAAACGTGTAGTAATTTCTCCGATTAACCCACGCTGTACGGCGCTGGGTTTTAAAATGACCAATGTTTTTTCTAGACTCATAGTGATAATTTTTAGGTTATTACAAATTATCACAAAGATATTAATTATCAGGGAAAAAGCAAAAGAGAGGGGATAGAAAATGTAAATTTTATCATAAAAAAGCGGTAAAAAAGCGGAACCGGCTTTATGGGTCCCGCTCTGTTTGTATTTATGTGACTGTCTGTGCCGGATGTATATAAGCGGTTTGTTCAGCACGATAAAATTTCGGGGATTAGATGGCTTGTACATACAATATCGGCTGCTGCCTGTTCTGTGCCACAGAACGGACCTGATTTTTCGAGCTTGATGGTAGACAATGCTGCGGCAAATGTTCCAGCCTCTGCATAAGATGCTCCTTTATTACGCATATAAAGGTAACCTAACATATAAGTATCGCCGCATCCTGTAGCATCCACCACTTCTTTGGGCGGGTAGGCAGGAATACGGAATAATGTATTCTCGGCGTATATCAATGAACCTTCACTGCCTAGAGTCAATAACACTTCTTTTACTCCCCATTCATGTAAAAGACGAATAGCCTCGCCATAATCAGAAGAACCGGTAAGTACGGCTGCTTCGTGTTCATTCACTTTCAGAATGTCTATATACTTTAAGGCTTCTTTCTTTTCGCTCCAATCCACCGGATAAACGTTTTCTCCTCGCACTTCACGCAAATATCCTTGTGCATCTACTGAAAGCACTCCTTTCTGAGAGAGAAATTTGATTACATCCAAAGGAAAGTCATCAGACAGCAGACTGCCCAGGTGGAAGAAACGTGCTTCAAGATGTTGTAATTTCTCTACAGTAAAAGGGTCTGCTTTAGCCAATACACGCTGGGTACGATTATTTTGGTTCTCTCCGTATTTGTTTTCAAAATATACAGTATGTTGGCTGGGGATGATTTCCACGTCAATGCCTTTATCACGTAATTCGTTAGCTGATTTATATTCACTGGGTGCCAAAGAGGTTACCAGTTTATAGTGTTTGTAATCGTTTAAATGATAGATTCCGTGTGAAAAATAATACGAAGTGCCTCCAGGCATGTAAATTGTCTGTCTGGGAGTGACTATTTTATCCAGTGTTATATGTCCTATGCAGCAAATGTCATTCATGTTACGTTACTGTTATTCAAGTTAAAAAACGGTGGCAAAGATAGTGCTTTTTTGTGAATTAAAGAGATTTTCCGGCAGCTTTCCTATGAAAGATTATCATTTCTATGGTTGTTTTTATAGGAATAATGTTCTATTTTTGCCGAATAAGCAACAAAAAAGGCAAAAGACATTTATTTTATTGATAAAAAGTCTACCTTTACGCGGCAAATGTAAGTGAAAAGAAAATTCATTACCTTATTAATGTTAATATAAAAACCGAAAAACTTATTAGAAAATGGGAAAAGTGAATGTACAACCTGCCACTGGGAAATTAGGTGTGCTGTGTGTTGGTCTAGGAGCTGTAGCTACTACATTTATTACAGGTGTCTTGATGGTAAGAAAAGGGTTGGCAAAGCCTGTTGGTTCGATGACTCAATATGACAAGATTCGTGTAGGACGTGGGAACGATAAGAAATACCTTCATTATAATGAAATTGTCCCGATGGCAGATTTGAATGACATTGTGTTTGGCGCATGGGATGTATATCCGGCCAATGCATACGAATCTGCAATCAATTGCGAAGTGTTAAAGGAAAAGGATATTAATCCGGTGAAAGATGAGTTGGAGAAAATCGTGCCGATGAAAGCAGCTTTCGACCATAATTATGCCAAACGTCTGGACGGGAAAAACGTGAAGGATTGTGCTACGCGATGGGATATGATGGAAGCCTTGCGCAAAGACATACGTGATTTTAAGGAAGCGAACGGATGCAGCCGCATTGTGGTATTGTGGGCAGCTTCTACTGAAATTTATGTGCCGGTGAACGAATCTGTGCACGGGACATTGGCTGATTTTGAACAGGCAATGAAGAATGATGACCGTGAAAACATTGCTCCATCCATGTGTTATGCCTATGCGGCTCTTGCCGAAGGTGCACCGTTTATTATGGGAGCTCCCAATACGACAGTGGATATTCCTGCGATGTGGGAAATGGCAAAAAAGACAAAGATGCCTATTGCCGGGAAAGACTTTAAGACAGGGCAGACATTGGTGAAATCTGGTTTTGCGCCGATTATCGGTACACGTTGTCTGGGATTGTCGGGGTGGTTCTCTACAAATATTTTGGGCAATCGGGATGGACTGGTTTTGGACGAACCTGCCAATTTCCATACTAAGGAAGTAAGTAAACTCTCTACCCTGGAATCTATTCTGATGCCTGAAAATCAGCCGGATTTGTATTCGGACTATTACCATAAGGTACGTATCAATTATTATCCTCCGCGCAATGACAATAAGGAAGGATGGGATAATATTGACATCTTCGGATGGATGGGGTATCCGATGCAGATCAAGATAAATTTCTTATGCCGTGATTCTATTCTTGCAGCTCCACTTTGTCTTGACTTGGTATTGTTGAGCGATTTAGCGGCACGTGCCGGACGTTACGGCATCCAACGTTTCTTGAGTTTCTTCCTCAAGAGTCCGATGCACGACTATACACAGCATGAAGTTCCTGTCAATCATCTCTTCCAGCAATATGTGATGCTGAAGAATGCCCTTCGGGAAATGGGCGGTTATGAAGCTGACGAAGAAATCGATTAATGTTTTTAGAAGCTGTTTTGAATTTATCGTCCAAAGCACACACGAAAACGGATACATCAAGCCAAGAAAAACTTTTTGGAGAAATTCAAAACAGCTTCTTAGTCGTTTGGAGAGGGATATTCCGTAAATAGTCATCTCTTGATAATTTATGAGCCTGTTTAAAAAAAGTAACAGGCTCTATATTTTAGCGAGATATTGTTGGGTAGAGCAGTATCTCGCTGTCTTTTTCAATGAGTTTCAAATTCCTGTGAAAGTTTTATGGATGTCCTGTAATTTGTCAATCCGGCTAAGTTGAAAATGCAGTAGTACTGCGTTTGCTGATGCAGTATATATCCGTAGGCGAATGCAGTATATATTCAACCGCAGTTGCAGTATATATTCAACCGCGGATGCAGTATATATTCATTTTTCAGAGGTATATATTGGCTGTTTGCGGGCATTTATTAAAAGTTTTCTTGTTTTGATGTATTCACACTTCATCCAGTGGTTTGAGCTTGGGATGTTTTAATTGCTTGAACTGAGTGGGCGAAAGTCCGGTGACGGAACGGAACTGAGAACTGAGATGGGCTGAACTGGAATAATGTAGCTTGTCTGCTATTTCGCTGATAGATAATTCATCGTACACTAAAAGTTCTTTAACACGTTCTATTTTTTGAGCAATGTAGTATTTTTCGATGGTAATGCCGTTGGTTTCGGTGAACAGCTTGCTGAGCGAGCTATAATCACGGTGGCATTGACGGCTGATGTAGTCGGACAGGTTCTGCTGTTCTGGGAGGTCATCATGGTGTACGTATTGAATGACGGCGGTGCGTACTTGTTCGATGATGCGTGTACGCTTGTCGTCAATCCATTCGAATCCGCAGTCTGTCAATTCCTTGCGAATGATGCCGGCTGTTTCCTTTGGTAGCGGCTGCGCAAGTATGACCGTACCCAGTTCGATGCTGGAAGGCTCGAAGCCGTGCTTTTGGAAAATCTGGTTCACGATGATGATGCACCGGCGGCACACCATATTTTTGATATGGATGGTAGTATGGCAGTTCATAGAAACTTATGGTGTGTTGGTGTCACTGGCTATTCTTTTGGCTTTTGCTCTGTCAGGCTTCCCTGTTTCTGTCAATGGAAGTTTGTCGGTGAGTATGATTTGCTTCGGTACCCAGTAAGCTGGTAAATATTGGAAAGCCTTGTCGAACTTTTTTTGTTCGTTGTCTGGCAGAGATGTGCCAGAGGCTTGTACAAGTAGCACGACGCGTTCGCCGAACTTGACATCGGGTACCGAGGTTACCATGAATGGTAGTGGAAGCAAAGGTTGCAGGATTGCTTCTATCTGTTCGATTTGTACTTTTACTCCTCCCGTGTTGATGGTATTGTCTTTCCTGCCGATGACACGGAATTGTCCGGATGCGTTAAATACAACAATGTCGTTGGTCGTGAGTCGTTCCGGACAGACCCAAGGAGCATCAATAACCAATGTTCCTTCGTCTGACTGGGAAAGTGTGACGTTTTCGAGTGGGGTGTACCATTCCGAAGCTCCTTTGCCGTTCAGTTTTCGTAGTGCGATATGTGAAAGGGTTTCTGTCATGCCATATGTGCTCCATATATTATTGGGAAAGGTTTGCAGGGCTTGCACGATAGTTGGGTCTATGGCTCCTCCGCCGATGATGAGTTGGTCGACAGCCTTCATCCGTTCGCATTCTTCAGGAACTTGCAATGAATTGAATACTTGCATTGGAATCAGGGCGGCAAATGTCGGGTGAATATCCAGCTGTTGGAAAGGATGTCCGCAGGGAGTGATTGGAATCAGGTCAAGACCGGCCACCAAGGCACGTACCACGACCATTTTTCCGGCAATGTATTTCAGTGGCATGCAAAGCAGGGCTGTGTCACCATGGTGGAGCCGGAGGAACGAAACCGTCAGCATTGCACTGTTCATCATGCGTCGTTTTTCCACATAGAGTTTTTTGGGGGTGCCGGTGGAGCCAGATGTGTGTACGCTGACCGTATCTTCATCGTTGAACCATTCGGTCAGAAAATCGGCCAGTGATGCCAGAAAATTGTCGCTTTCCGCAGGTTTGCGGAAAAGGATTTGCAGCCGGCTGAAGCAACCGGCTGTGGCTCGTGCATCATCGGCAGTATAGGTTTTCCCGTTGATGGTTATGGTTTGTCGGGATATTTCTGTATTGAAGTCATTCATGAATTATATATTTTTTCGTTTCCTTGCCAATTGAAGTATGCATTCCAGTCCGGCTCAGGTTGTTCGGGCAAATACCAGAGACAGTCACCTTTGATGCGAAGTGGGTAGGGAATGTTGTCTGTGAATAGCATGCCTGTGCCCAGTCCTTGCGGTATTTGAGGATGCATGGTAGCACACCATTGCGCAATACTATTCAGTCCGACATTTGATTCGAGTGCTGAAGTTACCCACGAACCGATTCCTCTTTCTTGTGCCAATCGTATCCATTCTTCCGAGCCGTTCATGCCTCCATGCAGTGACGGCTTTAGGATGATGTATTGCGGGCGGATTTGGTCAAGCAGTTCGGCCTTTTGTTCTGGAAGGTTTATACCGATTAATTCTTCATCAAGTGCTATTGGTATGGGAGTGTTCTGGCATAGCTTCGCCAGTGTGTCCCATTGTCCGGCACGGATGGGCTGTTCGATGGAATGCAAGTGGAAATGGCTGAGCTGTTCCAGTTTGGCTGGAGCTTCATCAGGCGAAAAGGCACCGTTGGCATCTACCCGCAGTTCGATTTCTTCGGGTGAGAAGTAACGGCGGATGTGAGCCAACAGTTCCAGTTCTTGTTCGAAATCAATAGCCCCGATTTTTACCTTGATGCATCGGAATCCTGCATGCATTTTTTCTTCGATACGATGATACATCTCATTGAAGTTTCCCATCCAGATGAGTCCATTGATGGGAATACCTTCTTTACCTTTAGTAAAAGGAGTGTCCCAGAACTGCAGACAGCCTGCTTGTAAGTGGCGGAATGCGGTTTCCAGTCCGAACAGCATGGACGGATAAGTGCGCAGAGCCTCGTAGTCGATGATGCCGTGCTCGGCCGTTTGCAGGCAATGGCAGGTCAGTACGTCCTCATAATCGGGTATGTCATCACAACTCAGTGCTGGCAGTGGAGCACATTCTCCGATGCCGTATTTACCGGTCTCTGAATCTTTCAATATCAGGTACCAGACGTTACGGGTGCGGTACACACCGCGTGAAGTCCCGGCAGGTTGTTTGAAATGCAAAGTGCGGGGGATGATTTTTATGGTGTACATAAGCGAGGTGTTTTAATAATTATGGCAGTTTCGGGTATTTAGACCAGTCGGGTTTGCGCTTTTCCAAGAAGGCCTTTCCTCCTTCCTGCGCTTCCTCGGTCATATAGTAAAGCATTGTCGCGTCGCCGGCCAGTTCCTGAATGCCGGATTGTCCGTCGAGTTCGGCATTCAGTCCTGCTTTTATCATCCGAATGGCAAGTGGGCTGTGCTGCATGATGGTTTCTGCCCATTCCACCACCTCGTCTTCCAGACGGTCGAATGGTACGACTTTGTTGACTAATCCCATTTCCAATGCTTCTTGAGCTGAATACTGGCGGCAGAGGAACCATATTTCGCGCGCTTTCTTTTGTCCGACCACACGTGCCAGATAAGAAGAGCCGAATCCGGCATCGAAACTACCTACGCGTGGACCGGTTTGTCCGAAGATTGCGTTTTCGGAGGCAATGCTCAAGTCGCATACTACGTGGAGCACATGTCCGCCTCCAATGGCGTATCCGTTTACCATGGCAATGACAGGTTTCGGGATGGAGCGGATTTGCTTCTGTACGTCAAGGATATTCAGACGGGGTACTCCATCGCTGCCTACATAACCTCCGTGTCCTTTCACGTGCATGTCGCCACCCGAGCAAAATGCTTTATCGCCAGCTCCGGTAAGTACGACTACGCGGATGTCGGAGCATTCGCGGCAGTAGACCAATGCATTACTGATTTCGTTGGTCGTATCAGGAGTAAATGCATTGCGATATCTGGGGCGATTGATAGTGATTTTTGCGATGCCGTTGTAGAAGTCGAAAAGAATATCGTTGTATTCCTTGATGGTTTTCCATTCTCTTTGTGCCATAATTCGTATGTTTATTGTTTCAGTTTGTGATAATATGCTTTTAATAAATCTGTATCGTGGGTCTTGTCGGTAAATACTTCCAGTAACAGTGGGTGAGGAGTGGGGTTAGGTTGTGTAAATACGTCTAATGCAGTCTGCAACTCGGTATCGTTGTGGGTGCATAAGTAATCGAATCCCCTGTCTTCTGCCCATGCTTTGCCAGATGCATGGTGTGTGCCGATGACAAAGTGGTGTGTGTGCTCGTCCAAGGAAAGCCCAGGCAGGGCGTGGAAGATTTCGCCTCCTTCGTTGTTCAGCAATAAGATGCGCACGTTGTTCCGGTAGTTCGGATTCCACAAGGCATTCATATCGTAAAAGAAACTTAGGTCGCCTATCAGGATAAAGTTCAGCTGGTTTGAAACACTAGCGTATCCGATTGCCGTTGATAAAGAACCTTCGATACCGTTTACACCCCGATTCGACTGTACTTCTACGCCTGTGGGCAAATCGAACAGTTGGGCGTAACGCACTGTCGAGCTGTTGGCTAAATGGAGTGTGCAAGGGTTAGGAAGCCTGCGGATAACCTCGCCGATGGCTTTCATTTGCGAATAGGCGAAAATGGCGTGGTCGAGGTTCTGTACTTTTGCTCTCCACGTCTGCGGATAATCAGAGCCGGGAAGGTTTTGTAGCTGTACCACTTGTTGCCAGAATGCGTGCGGTTCTATTTCGATAACCGTGCTGAGCGAGCCGAACAGGTCGACTATATTTCCGTCAGCACTTATGTGCCAATGCTCCATAGGCGGATGCTGACGTAAGAATTTTTTCAGACGCTTCGAGATGATATGCCCTCCATAGGTAATCAGTAATTCGGGACACATAGTTTCTTGTGCGCTGTTATCCATTGAATAGAGCAGTTGGTCGATATGTGTGATGGCCTGTTCGGGCAGGGTGGGATTGTTGATGTTTTCGACAATCCAAGCGAAATGCTTATATAATGTGGTATATTGTTCGGGGGTAAATGTTCGTCGACGGTTCATCTGTCCTGCCACCACCATACGTCTGGTGTATTGCCGGAGACGGTCGGCAAGCTGATTGTTCCAACCCTGATAGCGGGAAATGACACGCACATCAGGCAATTGGGTAACGGGAAACTGGAAGAATGGTTCGCTGACAGGCACGTTGATATGAACCGGTCCTTTGCCGTGATGGCAGGTTTCCAGTAAAGCTTCGTTGATGAGGCGGTTGCAGAACCATTCGTCTTCATCTGTCTGAATATCAGGTAGGTTGACCGATTTCTTGACCAGCGTGCCGAATACTCCAGGTTGAGGCAAGGTTTGTCCGTCCATTTGTCCAATCCAAGCAGCTGGACGATCGGCGGAGATTACCACCAAAGGTACTTGCTGGTAATAAGCTTCAGATATTGCTGGATGCAGGTTGAGCAAAGCACTTCCGGATGTGCAGCATACGGCAACGGTCGTATTGTCGTGAAGTGCCAGGCCAATGGCAAAGAAGCCGGCACTTCGTTCGTCGGTCATTGGGTAACATACAAAATCGGGGATGTGGGCGAATGTTTGTACCAGCGGGATGTCTCGGCTTCCCGGGCAAAGTACAATTCTTCGGATGCCATGTGCACGAAGCAAGGCAGCTAGCTGTAATATATTTTTCTTATGAGTATACATGCTTTTTATTTTGTCAAATAGCTTTTTGTGCGCTTTCCTACAACTGTTTTTTATGCAAATTATATGTGCGGTTGCAGATTTATACGTACGTTCGTATTTATTATTAAATGCATGTCCACCAACAGCCAATACATACCCCTGAAACAATGAATATATACTGCAACTGCGGTTGAATATATACTGCATCCGCCTACGGATATATACTTTATCGGCAAATGCAGTGTTACTGCGTTTGCAATTCAGTGGCTTGGCTAATTGCGGATATTCATTATTATTAATAATATTATTAATGTGCAGATGTGTTTAAAACCCGATTTGTTATGATATCCAATAGCCTGTTTTTATTCATCTTCTTCTCTTTTATTATAGTATACTTAGCATGGTATTTAATTTTTGTCGTGTTTCTTCCCATTCAGACTCTAGTGTGGATGAGGATAGGATACCTCCTCCGGCATATAGCGTACTTCTTTTACCTTCAATATTCATACAGCGCAGATTGACGTAAAGTGAAGTGTCTTCTTCCGGGTCAAGCCAACCGATAATTCCGGCATAATAACGTCGGTCGTATCCTTCGTTTTCGTTGATGAATTCGTATGTTTCGTTTTTAGGGAGTCCACATACTGCCGGTGTCGGATGTAGTTCGTACAAGATATTTCCTACTTGTGAGGCATCTTTCAGAATGAAATTGAAATCAGTTTTTAAATGCACCAGTTGACCAGCCCGTGCTGGATAAGGACCTTTTTCAGTGATTTTATTTCCAAACTGTTTTATGGTACGACGTATGTAGTCACTAACAAAAGCTTGTTCGCGTATATTCTTATCACTCCAGTCGGTCGGTATGACATCTCCTTGCATGGGCATAGTGCCAGCAAGGGAGACTGTATGCCATTGGGTACCATGTCCGCTAAGGATGATTTCCGGAGTACTTCCTAGCCAGGTACCAGTTTCAGGGGTATGGCAAAGGGAAATCATCATGCGTGGATAATTATTGCAAGCATTGATAAAAGAGGTGAGAGGCGAAAAGCCGTCAGGCAATTCCAGAAAAGTACGGCGTGACAATACCAGTTTTTGGAACTGCTTTTGCTGTAAGGGAGCAATGAATCGTTCGAATGCTTGACGATAATTTTCCCATTCTTTATCTGAAGCTTTCTGGGTGATGAAAGATGCTGTTTTAGAAAACGGCAATTCGGTCTGGGTAGGAATGAGGTCTGTTCGATCCTGCACCAAACGGGTTAATGTTTCGCTGATAGCTTCCCAATCATGTTCAACATGAGTTGGGCGAATCAAAACAATGGGATGTTGCTCTGTACGGCGGAAAGGAGCCAACAGAAAACCGCGTTGTCCGTTCAAATCAGTCAGGCTGTCAATGATTTGTGTGTTTCCACTTTCTTGCAATACCAATATAGGCATATCAGTCCACGGTTGACGGTAGAGGGCAAAGTTTACCGTGCTTCGTGTCAGGTTGTCTATCAGTTTGTGTATGTAAATGGAAGGTTGGTTCATGGCCGTTTCTTTATGATAAGATTGACAACACGTGCGGTAGACACCAGTTTGCCCTCGGGAGTGATGATGTCCACGTTCCATACATGCTGTGTGCGTCCCCGGTGTACAATATTCGCATGAGCTTCCACGTAACGTCCTTCTCCTACGGGAGTCATGCTTACATGGTTGGCGCTGACCTGTATGCCTACCGGCTCTTCGTCTTCAGCGCACAAGTGTATCGAACCATATCCGCTGACGATTTCAGCGAAAGCCAGTGATGCTCCTCCGTTCAGTATGTCGACAGGGGTGCAAGGACGTGCTGTATTGTCGTTTACGGGCATGGTTGCTTTTACATGTCCGTCTTTCATTTCCACCAGTTTGATGCCTAAGAATCTTCCTATGGATTCTTTTAGTTCGTATGGTTTGCCAGGTTCTATTTGCATATTCTTCCTGTATTTTTAATTAATAACCATGCAAAGGTACATTTATTTTGTGGTATTTTCTATCTTTCGATTCAAATTCTGATGTATTTTTGCATCCGATTTAATAAGATGTTGTTATGGAAATGCAAAAACTAAAAGGACACGGAGCGATGCTTTGTGCCAATGCCATGTGGGGGCTGATGTCGCCACTGGCAAAACTTGTTATGTTGGGTGGACTGCTTACACCGTTGGTCGTGACAGACTTGCGCGTGTTTGGCGCGATGGTATTGTTTTGGATTGTTTCATTTTTTCGCAAACCGGAGCATGTGGGACATAAGGATTTGGCAAAGCTGTTTGTGGCTTCGTTGCTTGCCATTGTGTTCAATCAAGGATGTTTCATCTTCGGGGTAGGGCTTACTTCGCCTGCCGATGCTTCCATTATCACTACCAGCATGCCGCTGTGGGCGATGGTGCTTGCTGCTATTTTCCTGAAAGAGCCGATTACAGGGAAAAAGGTGCTGGGTATTGCTTTCGGTGCTACAGGAGCGTTGTTGCTAATCATGGGCAGTTCACATGCAGGGACGTCTTCAACTGTATCGGGCGACAAGAGCATCTGGGGTGATTTGCTGGTATTGATGGCACAGTTGAGTTATGCATTATATTTGGTGCTGTTCAAGAATTTCGTAGGCAAGTATTCGGTTTTCACGCTGATGAAATGGATGTTTACGTATGCTTTCATCTGTCTGCTTCCGTTTTCGTACAATGATTTGCTTGCCGCGGGCTGGGCTGGGCTGAGCTTGATGGAAATCGGTTCGCTTGCCTTCATCGTGGTAGGGAGTACATTCTTATGTTACATCCTGGTGGTAGTGGGACAGAAGAACCTGCGTCCTACAGTGGCAGGCATGTACAATTATGTACAGCCTGTTGTAGCATGCATCGTGGCAATTTGCTGGGGAATGGATTCTTTCAACTGGGTAAAAGGAGTTTCCATCTTATTGATATTCGGCGGTGTCTATTTGGTGACAATGAGCCGTTCGCGTGCCGAGCTGGAGGCTCATGAGGCGTCAGTGAAGGGTACGGAAGACAACCGCTGATATATCGGCTATCACTCTCTCAGTAGCTTCGAAACTTAGCTTGGAATGCTTCACGAATACGACAAGGGTATATCTTTTGCCGTTGGGAAGCAGGATGAAACCGGCATCGTTGATTCCTATCCATTCGCCTTGTTCGTTTTGGTCGGAGGTGCCGGTTTTATGTCCGATACGTGTTTCGGTGCCTTGTAAAGGGAAGGGCAGACGTGCCTTTCCTGTCTGGCAGTCAAGTAAGGTTTCGCGGATAAAGTGGGTATATGAGGTATCAATCGGCAAAGTTTCGGCAGCCAATCTGTCCATCAGCCGGGCGGTAGAGAGTGGTGTGCTCCAGTTATTATAACATAGAGCCAGATTTTTGTGCATGTCGTCTTCGGTGGCTGTAACGGCGAACTGGTCGCATCCGATAGTGCGGAGATACTTGTCTGTTTCTTCCGTACCGCCTATGTAGTCGAACAGAATGTCGCAGGCATTGTTATCGCTCAACTGGAGGGTATAAGTGAGCAATTCGCTGATTGGCAAACTGATGTTCCCTTCCGGATAACGGTCGCGCAACGGGCTGTAAGTATCGGGTCGTAAGTCTTCTTTGCGGATGAAGACAGAGGTAGAAAGGGGCAGGTGGTGCTTGTCCAGGTAATGTGCCACGGCGAGTGCCTGGTGATATTTCATTACGCTCATTAGCGGATAGCGGTCATCGTTGTTTATTGTTATGGTGTCTTTTCCATCGATAATGAGTGCTACACCCACGTGTGCATCTGTGTTTGCTGTGATTTGTTGGATTTGTTCTTGCAGTGGATGAGTGGCTTGCGAGGATAATGTGCAAAAGGTATAGAGTATAATTAAAAGGAGTAGTTTCATCATTTGTAAAGTTCGAATTTGGGTGAAAATTTTGTCAGTTGCTTTCTTTTTGCAGTATCTTCAACAGGTTCTTCCGTGAAGTACGTACTCCGGCAGGTAAAAAGTCAGGTTCCATCATTTCCAGTGTCGTACGTAATTCTGTTCGTAATTCCGGAAAATGTTTACACTGTTCGTAGGTCAGTTTCATGCACAGAGATTTGATACTGATGGCTGTTTGGGGACTAAGCATCTGCGAGAAACAGAAATCAAGGAAATCAGTGCGGAGGTTTTCGGGAGGAAAGGGTTGTCGCAGCAGCAACGTCAGCAGTAGACGGCGTTTTGTATTGCTGGCAGTATGCAGTGTTTCGTTTATCAGTTCATTCTGTTTGTCATACAGCCATTCGTTATTATGTAAATCGAAGTGTGTAAATATCCATGCAGCATTTTCGGCTATCCGTTTATTGTTGTCGAACAAGAGACGGTAAAGTGTAAGTTTTGCTGCATTGCCATCTGTACCTTGGGTGGCATGGCAGATTTCCAGGATATCATTTTCATGAATTTTGCCGGAAAGCCTTTGCCGGAGGATGGTTAAGGTGTAATTCATATACTTTTTTTTATGATAACAGGTGAAAGGGCAGTACTCAGTACGACAAGTATCCATAAATTACCTGTCATCGGATTGTATGCCGATACCAATTCATGGAAAGTTTGTCCGGTGCTTGTTCCGAATATAAGTTCGAAAGTGATAGTCAAGACCGTCCATAGGCAAGCAATGGCATAACGTTCTTTTTGATTCAATATGCCAACGCGAGGTAATAGTAGCCATGTCAAGAGAATGATAAGTCCGCTTAACAGAACACCGCTTACGGGCAAGGCCCATTGATGCAACAAGGGATGCAGGCAATACTGCCGTACACCACCATTGAGAATGGCGGCAGGAATGAAGCAAAGCCAAACAAGCAATGATTTTAAAATTCGCATATAGAGGTCTTTATAGTTCTTTTTTCATTACATAGTTTATCATTTCCAACCGTTTGGCACGTTTCTTTTGGCTTTTTTCCACACTATAGCCTTGTTTTTCAAAAAAAGGACGTGCCGTAATGCTGACTTCTGACGTGATTTGTGTTATACCGAAACGGCATGCATAGGCTTCTATTTCTGACAGGAGCTGGGATGCTATGCCTTTTCTTTGCCAATCCTTGTGAACAAACATTGAGTGCAGATAGCCATCAGCCCGAATAGAAACGAAGCCAATGATACGTCCTTCACTATCTAATGCTGCAAGGAAATAGAGTGTGGATAGCAGATTTTTCCAGTGGATTGTACTGTCACCGCATGATGCCCAGTCTTCTATTTCTGCAGGTGTGTAATTCTGAATGTTTACGGCCTGTATTGTAGAGCGGAACAGATTGCGCAGTTCGTCTATGTCGTTTATCGTGACTGTTCGGGTTGGGTAAGTTGTTTTCATGCATTCAACTATATAGGATAATGTTTGAGGATGTCTGGCTGATAAAGTGTATCGGTTCCTGACTGTGTAAAGATAAATAATTATCCGAAACAGGCTCGTCGTTTCCGAGGTTTCCCTGTTTGGAAAGACAAGTCTGTTTCAAGTTAAATGGTTGGGGTATCAATATTTGATTCCTGTACCTTGGTTTATTATTTGGACTGGCTTTTTTCGTCAGTTGCGTTTTGTTGCATTTCGTCTTCTCCCCAGTGGGTCTCGGCTTCACGTTTTTCACGCTCAATGACTTCTTGAGCTTTGCGCGGATAAAGAATCAGGCGGAGTGAATGGTCATAGGTCATGTAGCTCCACATCCAGTTGAGCAGGACATTGATTTTGTTTCGTACTCCTAAGATGGAACGCAGGTGGACTACCAGCCACAAGAACCAGGCTATCCAACCTTGGGTCTTCAGGGAACTGAATTCGGCTACAGCCTTGTTGCGGCCTACGGTAGCCATGCTTCCCAGGTTGCGGTAATGGAAAGGCTTCATGGCTTTTCCTTTCTGCAGGCGAATCAGGTTTTCAGCCAGTAGGCTTCCTTGTTGGATGGCTACTTGTGCAAGTTGCGGATGTCCGTAAGGATAGTCCTTGTCGCCGTTCATGATACATTGGTCGCCGATGCAGAATATGTTGTCGAAACCGTCAACTTTATTATATTGATTTACTTTGATGCGTCCTCCGCGTCCGATGGAACTGGATGGCATATTGCCGATAGCATTGGCACGTACACCACTTACCCAAATGAAAGTACGGGTAGGTATTTGTGTCCCATCTTCCAGAATAACCTTGTGGTCACGGTAGTCCAGCACTTTTTTGTCCAGCCATACGTTGATGCCCATTTCACGCAAGAATTCTGCCGATTTTTGCGAAGATACGGGAGCCATACCCGACAGCAGGCGGCTGCCTGCCTCTATCAAATAGATTTGCAGCAGGTTTTCGTTCATGTCCGGATAGTCTTTCGGAAGCACATACCGTTTCATTTCAGCCAATGCTCCGGCTATTTCCACACCGGTAGCTCCTCCACCGACAATAACGATATTCAACAATTCTCTGCGTTCTTGTTCGGTAGCGCAAGTCACGCTTCGTTCAAAGTTGCCCAGTAGGGCATTGCGTAATCCCATTGCTTCTTGTAGAGTCTTCATCGGAATGGCCTCTTTTTCAATGTTCTGGTTCCCGAAGAAGTTGGAAGTGGTTCCAGCAGCCAGAATCAAGTAATCGTATTCTACTTTACCGATAGAAGTCTGCAGGATGTTCTTTTCAGGAAAAATCAGCCGGGCTTCCGCCATACGGTAATTTACATGAGATTTTTTCCCGAATATTTTCCTGAAAGGAAACGAGATAGAACTCGGCTCAATGCCGGCAGATGCCACCTGGTAAATGAGTGGCGGAAACTGGTGATAATTGTTTTTGTCAATCAGGATTACCTGGAAATTGGATTTAGACAACTTGTCTGCTAGTTTGAGGCCTCCAAATCCTCCTCCTACAATGACAACTCTCTTTTTACCTTTTTCTCTTTCAATGTTGAAACTCATATCATTTTGTTTTTGTGTAAAGCTGGTGCAAAGTTACAACTTTATCAGGATTTAAACATATGTTTGGCGGTAAATTAGAGAAAAATTTCTGTAATTCGTATACAATCCGGTATTTGATATTTCATTACTTTTGCATTTGTAGAACAAAATACAGGTAAACTTATGGAATTGGAAGACTTTTTGGCTTATGTAAAGACCGGTAAAGCATTGGCAACGGAAGAAATCGGCCGCTTTATGGATGAAATGAGTGACGAAGCGCGTAAAGTGACCTTTCGTCTGAATGCAGCTTATCATACGCCTGACGAAGTACGGGCATTATTATCCGAGTTGTTTGGAAAACCTGTCGATCCGACTTTACGGGTATTTCCTCCTTTTTATACTGATTTCGGGAAAAATATAACTATCGGCAAACATGTGTTTATCAATGCCTGTTGCCATTTTCAGGATCATGGTGGCGTAACGTTGGGCGATGGATGTCAGATAGGGCATAATGTGGTATTTGCTACACTGAATCATGGCATTGCTCCGACAGACAGGAAAAACACTTATCCTGCCTCTATCGTGTTGGGTAAGAATGTGTGGGTAGGTTCGAATGCCACGATTTTGCAGGGGGTGACTATCGGTGACAATGCGGTCGTGGCTGCCGGTGCAGTGGTGACCAAGGATGTACCAGCCAATACTATTGTTGGTGGAGTGCCGGCGAAAGTGATTCGCAGGATAGACTGATAAATTTATGTAAAATAGGTAGTATTATCTGTAAACAGGATACAAGGATATGGATGGAACTGCCTATCTTTGTAACTGAAAAAACAACTGAAGACAATGAAATACAATTTCGATGAATTAACCGACCGCCGTCATACCGGTTCATATAAGTGGGATTCGGCTGTTGGAGAGGATGTGCTTCCAATGTGGGTGGCTGATATGGATTTCCAGACGGTTCCAGTTATTATCGAAGCATTGCAAAAGCGGGTGGCGCACGGTATTTTCGGCTATACAAAGGTGCCTGATACATATTACGAAGCCATTATCCGTTGGTTTTCCAGGCAACATGGATGGAGCATTGACCGTGAATGGATACAATATACCATCGGGGTCGTTCCAGCATTGTCTGCCATTATCAAGGCAATGACTTGTCCGGGAGATAAAGTCGTGGTACAGACACCTGTATACAATTGTTTCTTTTCTTCCATTCGCAACAATGGGTGTGAAATCGTGACAAGTCCTTTGTTGCGTGAAGGAGATACATACCGTGTTGATTATGCCGACTTGGAAGAAAAGGTTTCCGACCCGAAGGTTAAACTTTTTCTGTTATGTAATCCGCATAATCCTGCCGGGCGGGTATGGACACCCGAAGAGTTGCGCTGTATGGGAGAGATCTGCTTCCGTCACGATGTGTTTGTCGTGGCTGACGAAATACATTGCGAACTGGTCATGCCGGGATATGTCTATACGCCTTTCGCGTCATTGGGCGAGAAATTCCTGCAACATTCGGCTACCTGCATATCTCCCAGTAAGGCATTCAATCTGGCTGGTTTGCAAATTGCCAACATTGTATTGTGGAGTGAAGAGCTTCGTAAGAAAGTAGACCGTGCTATCAATATTAATGAGGTATGTGATGTAAATCCGTTCGGAGTAGCGGCGTTGATAGCTGCCTATAGTGAAGAGGGAGCTGAATGGTTGAAACAGTTGAATGCATACATTGCAGGCAATTATCAGTATATGCAGCATTTCTGTAACGAGCGTCTTCCACAGTTCCCGTTGATAAAACTGGAAGGGACGTATTTAGCATGGATGGATTGCTCAGTGCTTGCACTGAATGCAGAAGAAATAGAAACGCAGTTGTTGGACGAGGAAAAGCTGTGGCTCAATGCCGGTACGATGTACGGAGAAGCGGGTGAAGGCTTTATGCGTTGGAACTTGGCTTGTCCGCGCAGCAGGGTAGAAGAAGGGTTGCGGCGTTTTAGCTGTTTTGTAGAAAAGAAGGTGAAGAAAAACTGAAAATGGATGTCCATATTCAACTATACCATGCCTACAGAAAACGAAGATAACTTCATAAGCCATTTCAGATAACTGCTACAGCGTATGAAGATAACTGCAATGGCAAAGTAAGTATATATTCATTTGGCACATCATTATGGGAGGCTGATTACGGACATTCTAAACCTGAATATTTATTTAATTATTAAAATTAAAGTGTTATGGAATCTGTAGTAAAACTTTATTCGTTATCGTATTCGAATTCGAAGACGTATCTTGCGGCTTTGCTTTTCGTGGCAGGCAATATTGCTTTGCCTCAGCTTTTTCATTTGGCTCCACAAGGAGGAATGACGTGGTTGCCGATTTATTTCTTTACCTTGGTAGGGGCATATAAATATGGATGGAAGGTAGGTTTGCTTACCGCTATCGCTTCGCCATTGATTAATTCGGCATTGTTCGGTATGCCTGCTCCTGCGGTACTTCCTGCCATTTTGCTGAAATCTGTCTTGCTGGCTGCAGGTGCCGGATTCATGGCTCATCGTTTCCAGAAAGTATCGGTTCTGGCTCTATTGGCTGTAGTTTTATTCTATCAGGTGGTAGGTACGTTAGGCGAATGGGCATTCTTTGCCGATGGCTTTTATGCTGCCGTTCAGGATTTCCGTATAGGTATTCCGGGCATGTTGTTGCAAGTATTCGGAGGTTATGCTTTCATCCGTTATCTGATTCAGAAGTGATTTTTAATAATGTGCAAATATGAAAATGTGCTAATGTAATAATGAGTTAATGTGCTAATTCATTTTCACATTGGCACATTTTCATATTATTACATTAGCACATTAATTACCCTTTCCGCTGGTAGGCAATACGTGGTGTACCATTGGATACATAAATAATGCCACAACGAACAAAACCGTGCTTTTCCAACAGATGTTGCATCACTTTATTGTCGGCATGAGTGTCGGCACGTAGTTGGGATGCACGGGCGGTACACCAGTCAAGGCAGGCGGAAAAGATACCTTTTTCGCTGCCATCGGATGCCAGACGATGGATGACATAGTAAGGTTCGTCATTCAGCCACTTCCCGTTTTCGATATGTGCATAGTTGGGGTCCGGACTGGGAACAAAACAGAAAGTACCGACAAGGACATTCTCTTCGTTTTCACAAACATAACAATTACCTTGGTTGATTTCTTCAGCAACCAGTTCACGTTGCGGATATCCGTTTATCCATTGGTTGGGATTTCCGGTACTCGTCATAAAGTGCCTGGCTGTATCAAATATTTTCATCAGGCGGTCTATATCGGTAAGGATGGCGGGGCGTATGGTCTGTATCATATTGTAAAGTGGCTTTAGTAAAATACAAAAAAGGTGAAACAAAACTGATGCTTCACCTTTTTTGTTGGTATGTAATAAATAAGCTTTAACGTCCTTTACTTGAACTCAATAATTAGCGATTGATTTGCTGGTATGATAAGATTTTTAGTGAAATCCACTTTTTTACCGGAAGTGAGGATTGTTCCTCCTTTAGAATCGCGAGTTAAAGCATTGTAGTGTTGGCACGGCAGAACTTGCTCTTTGTTAGTACTATTCAAGATAATCATTTCTGTTTTGCCTTCACTGGTACGGGCGTACACGTAGATTCCTTGTTCGGGAATGTGATACTTTACAGTTTTGTTTTCTGACATATTCTTGTTTAGTTTTAGTTTTGCACTCCAAAGGTAGAGTTTTCATTCTAAACAAGCGGAAAGAAAAGGGTTAAAATTGCAGGTTTTATGCGGTTTTTATGATATAAATCAAGTTTTTGACAAGGTGACGAGGTCTCAGTTGACAAGGTGGGCAAGGTTTTAAATAGTTTTTCGAATGGAATGTTTTCTAAAGCCTTGTCTCCTTGTCAACTGATATTTCGTTACTTCATTTATATTAAGAATCCCAGCAAGATACCTGCCGCTACGGCAGAACCGATGACGCCGGCTACGTTCGGGCCCATGGCGTGCATCAGCAGGTAATTGGTCGGGTCGTATTCGGCGCCTACGATTTGCGAGATGCGTGCCGAGTCGGGCACGGCAGATACGCCGGCATTTCCGATAAGCGGATTAATCTTGTTGTCTTTCTTCAATACCAGGTTGAATATCTTGACGAAGAGCACTCCCGATGCGGTGGCTATCACGAAGGACAAGGCACCCAGCCCGAAAATCTTCAGTGAATCCCAGGTGATGAATTCCGAAGCCTGCGTAGAGGCACCTACGGTCAGTCCCAGCAAGATGGTGATGGTATCAATCAGCGGTCCGCGTGCAGTTTCTGCCAGACGGCGTGTCACGCCGCTTTCCTTCAGCAGGTTGCCGAAGAAGAGCATGCCCAGCAGGGGAAGACCCGAAGGCACCAGGAAGCAGGTCAGCAGCAGACCCATAATCGGGAACAGGACCTTTTCGGTATGCGACACGGCACGCGGGGCTTTCATGCGGATGAGACGCTCTTTCTTGGTGGTGAGCAGGCGCATGATGGGCGGTTGGATAACCGGCACCAGTGCCATGTAGGAGTAGGCAGACACGGCGATGGCTCCCATCAGGTTGGGCGCCAGCTTCGATGAAAGGAAGATGGCAGTGGGGCCGTCTGCGCCACCGATGATGCCGATAGCGGCTGCCTGCATGGGGTCGAATCCCCATTCGAGGGCAATCATGTAGGCACCGAAGATACCGAATTGGGCTGCCGCCCCGATAAGCATCAGCTTCGGATTGGAAATCAGTGCCGAGAAGTCGGTCATGGCGCCGATGCCGAGGAAAATGAGCGGCGGATACCAGCCCGATGTCACGCCTTGGTATAAGATGTTGAGTACCGAACCCTGTTCGTAGATGCCGACTTGCAGTCCGGCTTCCATATTGAACGGAATGTTGCCTATCAGCATACCGAATCCGATAGGAATCAGCAGCATCGGCTCGAATTCCTTTGCCACGGCAAGATAAATGAAGAATATACCGACGGCTATCATGATGAAATGCTGGTAAGTGGCATTGTAGAAGCCGGTATACGTCCAGAAATCAGCCAGGTTGCTCTGTAAGAAATTGATGAATTCTCCCATAGTTATTCGATGATTATAAGGTCTGTACCTTCAAGAATAGATTCTCCTTTGCTCACGTTGATGGCAGTCACTTTGCCGTCGCGGTCCGACTTGATGTCGTTTTCCATTTTCATGGCTTCCAGTATCAGCAGGGTCTGTCCGCGTTTCACCGTGTCGCCTTCCTTTACCTTGATATCGAGGATGACTCCGGGCAGCGGAGATTTTATGCCCGACTTGCCTTGCGACACTGTGGGGCGGGTTACGGCAGGAGGAGGAGCGGCAGGCGTGGTGGAAGCCGTGCGGATGACCGGCTTGATTTTCGGGGTTGCAGGCTTCTCCAGTTCTACGGTGTAGGGCGTACCGTTTACTTCTACGTGTACGTTGTTTTCTTCGATGTCTCCTACGGTCACTTTGTATAAGTTTCCGTTGATTTTGTATCTATATTCTTTCATGGTTATCTATTCGTTAGAGGGTTATTTCTTGTGAGGATTTTCGCGCAGTGTATAAATCTTCGAGCTCCACGGCGAGTAGCTCCGTTTCACACGGCTGATGGTCAGGATGGTTTCTTCCACGTCGTGGTCGCTTCCCTGCGCTTCATGCAGCGCCATGGCAATGGCGGCTATCACGTCGCCCGGCGCTTCGCCCAGCCGGCGTTCCTTGGCTTCCTGCTTGTCGGTGATGTTGTGTGCCTTCATGGCGTTGCGCTTGCGCAGCTTGACGGCGATTTTCCCGATAATCCGGAAGCTGACGTACAGCAGGATAAGCCCGATGAAGACTACGCTCATGGCGGTGATGGTCATGCCGAATCCTGCCGAGTCGTGCTGTTCGAACTTGTCCATCTTCGGGTTCCCTTCCAGCGTCTGGTTGTTCGTGCTGGGAGTGACGTATTTGGTTTCGCTGTCATCCTTCACTTCCCATTCGTCTGATCCGTCGCTTATCCGTGCATACGACTGGTCTGTCTTCAGGACTCCTGCCGGCACCACGATTTCGTCCAGCAGCTTTTTGCCCGAGTCGTACAGCCCTATCCAGTTGTCTTTCGTCTTGCTCAGTACGAAATTGGTATGGAAGGTGCCTCGGCGCGGTGCTCCGTCTGCCCAGAACAACGCATGCTGGCGCGGGCTGATGGCGGTCAGCACGTCGCCCTTCGGAATGAAATAAGAGAGGGTGTCGCCCGGCTCGCTGCTTACTTTCAGGTAGCATCCGGCAAGGTTGACACTGTTGTAAGAGGTGTTGAATATTTCCACCCATCCGCTATGCACGCCGTAATCGTCCTGAAAGTTTTCCTGGTTGTCTACCAGCACTTCGTTGATGACGATTTTACTCTTGGCTTCCGGCGTGGTGCACGAACTGAATGCTCCCAGCAGGGCGGATGTAAAAAATATTCCGGCTATATATTTATTCATAATTAAACGCGTTTTTTTGAGTTTTTAAGTTCTTAAGTTCTTGAGCTTGTAAGTTCTTGAGTCTTTAAGTTTTTAAGTTTGTAAGTTGAGAAACTCAAAAACTTAAAAGCTCAAAAACTTATAAACTCATTTACAAAGGAATGTTCCCGTGTTTCTTCGCCGGATTGGTCTGCTTCTTGGTTTGCAATTGCTGCAGGGCACGGATGATGCGGAAACGTGTGTTGCGCGGTTCGATGACATCGTCGATATACCCGTACTTCGCCGCATTGTATGGGTTGGCAAACAACTTGGTATATTCGGCTTCCTTCTCTGCCATAAAGGCTTTCGGGTCGGCAGCTTCCTTGGCTTCCTTGGCATAGAGCACTTCTACGGCTCCTGCGCCTCCCATGACGGCGATTTCGGCAGTAGGCCATGCGTAGTTCATGTCGCCGCGCAGCTGCTTGCAGCTCATCACGATGTGCGAGCCTCCGTACGACTTGCGGAGAGTGACGGTCACCTTAGGCACCGTAGCCTCGCCGTATGCATACAGCAGTTTGGCTCCGTGCAGGATGACGGCGTTGTATTCTTGTCCGGTACCCGGCAGGAAGCCCGGCACGTCGACCAGTGACACGATGGGGATGTTGAACGCGTCGCAGAAGCGGACGAAGCGTGCGCCCTTGCGTGAGGAGTTGCAGTCGAGCACGCCTGCAAGGAATTTGGGTTGGTTGGCTACGATGCCCACCGACTGTCCGTTGAAGCGGGCGAAACCGATGATGATGTTTTTGGCGAAGTCGCGTTGCACTTCCAGAAACTCGCCGTTGTCGACAATGGCTCCGATTACCTCATACATATCGTAAGGCTTGTTGGGGCTGTCGGGGACGATTTCATTTAATGAGTCTTCCAACCGGTCTATCGGGTCGGTACAGTCCACGTAAGGCGGTTCTTCAAGGTTGTTTTGGGGAATGTAGCTCAGAAGCTTGCGTATAAGGGCCAATCCTTCTTCTTCAGTGGCGGCGGTAAAGTGTGTTACGCCCGAGCGGGTAGAGTGCACGCTGGCGCCTCCTAAGTTTTCCTGAGTCACGTCTTCGCCGGTAACGGTCTTCACTACTTTCGGCCCGGTGAGGAACATGTACGACGTTCCTTCCATCATCAGGGTGAAGTCGGTCAGGGCAGGAGAGTAAACGGCTCCTCCCGCGCAGGGACCGAAGATGCCGGAGATTTGCGGAACTACGCCGGATGCCAGAATGTTGCGCTGGAATATCTCGGCATATCCTGCCAGCGCGTTAATGCCTTCCTGGATGCGTGCGCCTCCCGAGTCGTTCAGCCCGATGACGGGTGCGCCCATCTTCATCGCCATATCCATCACCTTGCAAATCTTTTGCGACATGGTTTCCGACAGCGAGCCTGCCGATACGGTAAAGTCTTGTGCAAAGACATACACCAGCCGTCCCTCGATGGTTCCGTATCCGGTTACTACGCCGTCGCCCAAGTATTGTTTCTTGTCCATGCCGAAGTTGGTGCAACGGTGTTTCACGAACATGTCCATTTCTTCGAAACTGCCTTCGTCGAGCAGCATGGAAATGCGTTCGCGTGCTGTATATTTCCCTTTTGCGTGTTGTTTCTCAATCGCTTTCTCGCCGCCTCCCAGACGGGCTTGGGCACGCAGCTCGATCAGTTCTTTTACTTTTTCAAGTTGGTTACTCATGGCATTAAGTTTTAGTGTTTGATTTTAGTTGTCTAGGAGCTAGGTTTTAAATTGTTTTACTGATGTATTCAGAACCTAGTCGCCTAGTACCTAGTCAACTAGTACCTATAATATTATTTTTCACACAATTCAGTCAGTACACCCATCGTCGATTTCGGATGCAGGAAAGCAATCTGCAGGTTTTCCGCCCCTTTGCGCGGAGCCTTGTCAATCAGGCGTATGCCCGCTCCTTCGGCTTCTGCCAAGGCGTTGGCCACTCCGTCTTCGATGGCGAAGGCAAGGTGATGGATGCCCATGCCTCGCTTTTCAATGAAACTGGCGATGGTACTGTCCGGACTAGTCGGTTCCAACAATTCGATTTTGGTGTCTCCGCATTTCAGAAAAGCGGTCTTTACTTTTTGGTCTTCTACAGTCTCTATGTTGTAGCAGGTCAGTCCGAGAACTTTTTCGTAATACGGAAGGGCTTCTTCGATGCTTTTTACAGCAATGCCCAAGTGTTCGATGTGGGAAATTTTCATAAATGTTGTTTTTTATAAAGTATTAAATTCTTTAATTTATTCGCATTGATTGCACAAAGAAAAGAAAAATGTGCTGAAAAACGAAATCTTTCTTCGATTTATTTTCAGAAAAGATGCATGTCTGGTTTTTCTCACGGCATACAGATGGTGATATTTACTTGACAGGCATTGTTCCTTTCAATTCGATGCGGCTGCGTCCTTCTCCTTTTTTTATGACACGGATTTGTACATTGATTCTTTCATCTAACTCTTCACGATGCGATATGATGCCGACACGTCGCCCGTTTTGTCCTGCAATTTCCTGTAGTCGTTCAAGGGTAGACATGACAGAGTCTAAACTTTTTTCATCAAGTGTGCCGAAGCCCTCATCAATAAACAGAATGTCTATATTCATGTCCGGACGGTTCAACGACGAGAGTGCTAGCGATAATGCCAATGAAATCATGAAGCGTTCGCCTCCCGAAAGCACTGTTACGCTGCGCACTTGGTTTTTGTTGTAACAGTCTAAGACTAAAATGGAAAGCTGTTCGTTTTCTTCGCTGCATGTCAGCTTGTAACGGTCGGTAATCTGTGCGAGATAGATGTTTGCATTGTTGAGTAACGGCCGCAGGATATAGGATTGTACGAGTGTGCGGAAACGAGTTCCTCCAAAGCGGGAATTTAGCCGGTCCCATTTTGTAAAATTCTTTTTTACAGCTTCCAGTCTTGCTGTTATCTTTTTGAAGTTATCTTCGTTGCGTTTGTCTTCTTCCAGTTTACTGCAGATAGTTGCCTGTTCACTTACAAGCTGGTCACGGGTAAGTGCAAGTATGTTTTTTTCTTCCTGTAGCAGTGTAAGGTCTGGGATATCTTGTCCTTCACAGATACCTAGCTTTTCCATAGCTTCAGTCTGTTGCCTTTGCATTGTGGCAATGGCATCACGTCGTGAGGTGATACTTGCCTGAAGGTCATTGATACGTTGGCGTGCCTCTGGTATTTCTTTTTCTTTTCCAACGAGGGCAATAAGATCAGATTCGGCTGTGCCTGATGTCTTGTAATATATACCCAGTGTGGTTTCGCAAGCTGTGATAATGGCAGTACACTCACACGTGTCTTTGGCTATTGTATTAATTTCAATATAAAGCCTGGTCCATTCATCATTGATGTCACTGCATGGATAAGTGGCAGGAGAGGCTGAAGTGTCCCATCCGGCATGTAAATGGAGGATTTTGTCTCTTGTGTTTCCGATGGAGACTGCTGTAGCCTTTGCTGTTTGTAATTGTTGTGCAGCTGTATCAAACTTTTTTTTCATATCTGCGTATTCGTTAGCATCACGGCAAAGAATATTTTTGGTGCTGTAGGTGTCTTGTTGCCAACCGGGCATCCAGTTTGCCAATATTGCGTTCAAGTCAGTGAAGAGGTTGATTGCGGTCCGTTCTCCAGCTTTCTTTTGTTCGTGTAATTGATGTATATGTTGCTCGTTGGCATAAAAATCTTTGTCTGCCTGGACTTTGGCTTTATCGGCTGTTGTTTTTTGGATTTCAAGCTTCTTCTTCTCATTCAGCAACAGATTAATCTTGTTTTGTAATTCTTCGGCATCTTTTTGTTGCAGTTTGAGTTGGTGGAGGATCTGTCCGATTTCGTTTATGGCTATGTTGACCTGTTGTGCTATGGGTTTCGTTATATCCAGACCCGCTTGTTTTGCCACGGTCAGTGCCTGTTTTTGGGTAGCATCGGCTTTATTCTTTTGCTCAGCCAGTATGTGTCTTTGGGTTTCGAGCATGCCAGATGCTGTGTTGTATCTTTTTTTTGCTTCATCATATGCTGTGGTAGCTTTCAACAGGTTTTCCTCTGTAATGTTTTTCTCTTTTTCAAGAGGGGTAAGCACGGCTTTGAAGTCTTCGTCAAGATATATGTGATTGATGTGTTGTCCACACAAGGGACAGATGTCTGCCTGCTCAGCAATGAGACGTTTGCGTAACGTGACAAGGTGTTCTTCCAGACTGGTTTGCATGGTGTGGAGCAGGTTATTGGCTTTTTCGTCTTTTTCTTTAGCAGCCAGATAGGCTTCTTCGGCTTTTTGGACTGCTTGATGGAAAATGGTCAGTTTTTCGGTTTGTCCTTTAATTTCTTTATCAAGTTTTTCCAGATTGTTTGTATCAGTCTCCATGTTCTGTAGGGTTTGCTGAAGCTGTTTCAACCTGGTATTTCTCATGTTTGCCTGTTCAAGGTTTTGGTTTATCAAAACCGGGTTCAGCATTTCACGCTGTTTGCTTAAGGTCTCTATGTTTTTTTGTATGTCAGCTATTGCGTTATCTGTATTTGCTGCTGCCTGTGCGGTCTTTTCTACAATGTTTTTTAAGGTCGTTGTTCGGGCGGTTTCAGTTTCTATCTGTCTGGCGATGGTTTGTATTTCTTTGTTGGTGTCTTCATATTGTCGTATCTTTTGAATGATTTCTCCGGTTTTGCTATACACTTCTTCTTGACTTTGATGTGCCGTTATCCATTGGTGTAACTTTTCGGTTTTGTCGGATAGTAGGGACATGTCATGGTTGCGTTGGGCAAAATCGGCGGAAAGTCGGTTGAACATTTGTTGGCACATGGGTTCTTGGGAAAACGATTGTTCCCTTTTGACTTTTGCTTCTTGCATTTTGACGAGTGTCTGGCGTTGGGCAGTGGTGTTGTCCCAGTTTTTGACCAGTTTCATGTCTGCTTTGTATTCTTCCCCTTGTAAGCGTTTTTGCAGTTGCTCCAGTTCTTCTTGAGCTAACGTTTGGTTTTTGCGGCATTGATTGATGGTATTGACTAAAGTGAGTTGCTGTTCGTTTAGTCGGATTTTTGTTTCCAGTGTCTGTTTTTGAGTGTTTATATTGGATTGTTCGGCAAGCAGTTTTTCTTTTTCTTCTTTGTCTAAAATATGTGTTTTTTCTGTTTCATATTCAGTTTGAGTTTGCTTGTAGATAGCCTGGGCTTTGTCGAAGAGGTTTTTGATAGCGGCACCGTATTTTGAGAAACGTTCGGTATTTGTCAGTTGTTCCAAGATGGCTTCACGTTCGGATTTGTTACCGGTAAGGAATGTTGCGAATTGTCCTTGTGCCAGCATGGCCATGCGTCCGAATTGTTCGAAGGTAAGTCCTACTGCCTGTAAAATGGTGTTGGCTACTTCTGTATTGCCGGATATCCAGTCGTTGTCTCCTTTTTTAACTTCCCATTTAGGCTGTCGATGCTTTAGCTGTTTACGGCTTCGCTGCATGCCAAGGGAAAGCCGTGCATGGTAGTTCATTCCATCGTTTCCTTCGAATATCACTTCGCTGTAACATTCTTCACGTTCGGATATTCCTAAGCGGGTATATTGCTCGATGCTGGCTACCCGCAGGGTTTCTCCTTCGGCATTGACATAATCATTTCTCATAGCGTTGGCCACTCCGTCTATGCGGGGAGTTTTCTTGTATAAAGCCATTGAGATACAATCCAGTATTACAGTTTTTCCGGCACCGGTATCTCCGCTGATAAGAAAAAGCGGGGCAGTTTCGCCACTTATGGCATCACGTAACCCGTTTTCAAAATCAATGTCACCTTTCTCTATGGAAGCAATGTTCCTGATATGTAGTTCTTTTATTTTCATGATTATTTGATTATCAAGTTTTTAGTCTTGTATGGGGTATGCATTTGCTGGCAATGAATGATTTACAGACTTCGGAATCTGCTGTTTATGCGGTTAATTCTGTATTGTTTTTTTGCGCGAAGCATTGCTTTCTTCTGCCATGCGTTTTACTTCCGCTTCTATTTCGACAAATGCCTGACGTACTTCATCCATGTCGAGTTCTGGATATTGTTGTTTGGTTTTTTCTATAAAGAGAACCGGATTTGTCATCTGTTGTATTTCGGCTACTTCAAATTTGGGTTTGGTTGCCTCGACAGTGTTGTTTTCTGAAGTTCCTGTCCATTTTATTTTCGGATTGTAGCGCAATTCACCGTTATAAGCATCGGTGATGGTGTAGACCATTTGATTGAAATCTGAAGGTAACGATGTTGCATAATCCATTTGCAAGCGGATGTATCCTCTTCCACCTTTTTCGGCAAATTGTTTGATGCCGTTCAGTGCTTCTTCGGCACTGGCAAATGCAGTTTCATTGGCAGGTAAAAGATAGAAATGACGTAATTCGTTGATGCGTAATTGCCGTATACGTACATTGCCTCCATGACTTTTTATCTCTATGACACTGACGGTGTGAGGATAGTTTTCATCGCTACTTACGTGCAGGGCACTGCCTGCATAGCGTATGACAGGGGCAGGGTAGGTTACGTCTGTCTGCTGGTTGTCATCTCTGTGTCCGATGGTTTGCGGTCTATGTATGTGTCCAAGTGCCAGGTAGTCGTATCCTGTGCCTAAGCTGGCAATTTCTTGGGTACGTATGTGCCCGATATCGAAGTCGTGTCCTGTCATATCACTTCCTTTGACAGTAAGATGTCCTGTCATGATAACTGGCTTCCCTTCAGTATTTTCCGCTTTTACATAGTCCAGCAGTGACTGAATCATGGAGGTACGTTCGCCAGTCATATAAGGTAATGCAATAATGTACCCGTTCGGCAGACTGATTATGAAATTTTTTTGCCATTCGTCTGCCGATGTAAAATCGGCAGGTGGCGGTGTTCCTATAAGGTGTGTATTAGCCAGCTTCCATATCTCATGATTAGATTGGATGCGGGAGGCTGAATCGTGATTGCCTGCGACGATGACCAGATGCATGGTAGGGGAGGCTTGGTGTAAGCGTACAAAACGGTCGGTAAATGATTTCCAGACGGCAGCCGAAGGTTGTTGGATATCGAATACATCCCCACTTACGATTAAGGCGTCGGGCTGTTCTTCTTGGCACCATCGTTCCAATTGTGAGAAAAAGCAATCGTGCTCATCGTTCCGTTCATAATTTTGATAAATGATTTGTCCCAAGTGCAAATCGGCAGTATGAAGTATTTTCATGCTTGTAATTATAGGTTTCTAAAGGCAAGTTATCAAAAATAGTTGGAATATGCAAGAAAAAACGAGAATATGCAATTGGGGGGCTTTTAATTTCCCAAGCACCTGCTTCTGCTTTCTAAGAAGCTGTTTTGAATTTCTCCAAAAAGTTTTTCTTGGCTTGATGTATCCGTTTTCGTGTGTGCTTTGGGCGATTTTTTGGTCCTTTTCGCTCCTGTTCTTCGTCAGATAGCCCGCTATCTTCCTCATCACAGAAGCGAAAAATGCCTCAAAAACTCATCCCAAATCATCGCACGATAAATCCAAAACAGCTTCTAAACTATATTCTTTCTCAGCAGCAGATAACTTCATCTGATGTAAGATTAAGAATCTTACAGCGGATGGACTATATGTTTGTCTTAAAATGCATGTCCGACAACAACCAATATATACCCCTGAAAAATGAATATATACTGCATTCGCGATTGAATATATACTGCATTCGCGATTGAATATATACTGCATTCGCGATTGAATATATACTGCATTCGTGATTGAATATATACTGCATTCGCCTACGGATATATACTTCATCGGCAAATGCAGTACTACTGCGTTTCCGACTCGGACGGATTGGCTAATGGCGGCCATTCATATTTCCTTAGAAGAAGCTGTTTTGAATTTCTTCAAAAAGTTTTTCTATTCATTTTCGTGTGTGCTTTGGGTGATTTTTTGGTCCTTCCCGTTTCTGTTCTTCGTCAGATAGCCCGCTATCTTTCTCATCACAGAAGCAGAAATGCTTCAAAAACTCATTCCAAATCATCGCACGATAGATTCAAAACGGTTTCTTAAAGTATTTGTTCTATTTGCTTGAGTTCTTCGGAACGGAATGCTGTATTCTTCAAGCACATTAGATTGTCTTGCAATTGCTGTACGGAGCTGGCACCGATAATGACCGAAGTAACCAGGTCATCTTTCAGTAACCAGGCTAGTGCCATTTCAGCCAGTGTTTGTCCACGTGAAGCTGCGATTTTGTCTAAAGCTTTTATTTTGCCGATTGTTTCAGGGGTAAGGGACTCTTTCTTTAAGAAACCGCCTCGTGCGATGCGTGAGTCGGTGGGGATACCATTCAGGTAGCGGTTTGTCAACAGTCCTTGAGCAAGTGGTGAGAAAGCGATAAATCCGCTGCCAGCCTGTCGTGCTTGGTCGAGTATGCCTTCTTGTTCTACTTTACGGTCGAACATATTGTATCTTCCTTGATATAACAGGCAATGTATGTGCTGCGATTGTAGGTAGTTGTAGGCTTCTTCTGCCTTGTCTTTCGGGTATTTAGAGATACCTACGTAGAGTGCTTTGCCTTGGTGTATGATGTCTACCAATGTTTGTAAGGTCTCTTCCAAAGGTGTTTCCGGGTCATAACGGTGGCTGTAGAAAATATCTACATATTCCAGATGCATCCGTTTTAAGCTTTGGTCGAGGCTGGCTATAAGATGTTTGCGTGAGTTCCAGGTTCCGTAAGGACCTTGCCACATGTCGTGTCCGGCTTTTGTTGAGATAAACAGTTCATCGCGGTAAGGTGCCATTGATTTTTGCATGATTTGCCCGAATGTTTCTTCTGCCGAGCCTGCTGAGGGACCGTAGTTGTTTGCTAGGTCGAAATGTGTGATTCCATGGTCGAAAGCATAATGGACGATGTTTTTACAAGTCGAAAAGATATCTATGTCTCCGAAGTTGTGCCACATTCCCAGTGATATTTCCGGCAGGAGAATGCCACTTTTTCCTGCACGCCGGTATTTCATGCCACATTCATAACGGTTTTTGTCTGCTGCGTAAACATAATTATTCATAGAGTCGTTTTTTTTAAGATTATATGTAAAAATGAATGAGTATCCGATTCAGCCATTTCCATCTGATTCTGAACCATCGGCGTGTGCTGATTTGCCTGCCACCGAAGCGGAGAATGAAGTCACGGTATGTATATTTTTTGAAAGGAATGCCAGCTTCGATGAATTCGAAATGTCTGTATCCGTGTTGGCGTGAATAAGTCATGGCTTTCCATACAGCCAAGATGCCAGGATAGAGTAGGGGATAGCTTTTCCGCATTCCGGCAGAGAATAGTAAGTAAGCAGTGTCTTGCGAAAAAAGGCAGACAGAGCCGCCGATGATTTTGTTTTTGTAGCGAATGACGAATATTTGTCCCAGTTTATCTCGGGTAGGATGTTCTAGCAGGGAAATAAAGAAACGGAGGTCGGGTAGGAAACGGTGAATTTTCGAAGCATAGTATTTTCTCAGCATGGCAAAGAACTCTTCAAGGTCTTTGCGGTTGTTTACTACATCCATTTGGGCTCCGTTTTTCAGTCCGCGTGCGATCTGGCGCTTGCGGGACGGGCTGGCCCATTTGTCTAATGCAGTGTGATGAATGGAATTGCGTACCCGCAACCAGCGTACAGGGAAATATCCGTTCTGGCGGAAGTATTTGTAACCGAAAAGCGATTGTTCCAAATTACGGAATTCCAGAAAGAACGAATCGTCTTGAAAACGTACCGTAAGGTAAGAAAGAAATTTGCCGAAAATGGTCTCGTCTTTCACAGCCGAGTGGAAATATTCGCCTGTCCCGTAAGCATACGTTTTGTTACATAGTCCGGTAATCCGTGCGTTACGCCGGGTAATGCAGAGTAGTTTGCCTACTGCTTTATTACCTTCCCAAGCTACTAGCAGTACCGGACGGTAACCGGGAGTTTGTTCTAATATCTGGAACAACTCGGTAGAATGAAAAACATTGGTTCCTGGAAGGTCCGGGATGTCTTTCGACTGTTCGTATATATTCACTTGGATAGCCATGATATTGCAAAGATAAACTTTTTTTAGGTAACAACGGGCTTCGGGGCAAAGGATTTTGCTTCTGTGATATCAAGCCAACCTGTTATTCGTATCCCGGATTCTGTTTCATGGCTTTGTTCATACCAAGTATTTTTTGTGGAATGGGGAATACGGTGGTAAAACCGCTTGTTTCGTTTTCCACCTTGGGGCGAAAACTGTAAGGACGGGTGAAAGTACCGAAACGGATCATGTCTTGACGGCGCCAGCCTTCCCATGCCAATTCCAATTGTCTTTCAGCCAGCAGGTTCTCAAGGGTAGCAGTTCTTGGCGATGCACCTGCCCGGTTACGTATTTCATTCAGTTCGGCATTGCCGTCTTCTCCGTTGCGTACTTTGGCTTCGCTTTGCATCAGCAACACGTCGGCATAGCGGAACAGGACAATGTCGTTGTTGATTAGTTTTCCGTCCTTTAGCGCGGTTTTGTCTACTTCGTATTTTTTCATCCTGGCTCCGGCGGTTTGTTCGTATGCGGTTCCAGACAGGTCAAGACTGACTTGCCAAGGTTCGTAGACCAAAGGTGTCTGCTCGTCATCCAGCAATATCGGATTCCCGTCAAGGTCTTTTACCGGACCGGCAAAATAGCAGAAATCGAAGCGGGGATCTGTATCAGGGGTATCGTATCCGAATGTTTCCAATACTTCGAGGGTAGCACTCGAACCGTTTTCGCCACCTAAGCCATACGCTTTGGCATGGTTGTAATGGCGTGAGCGGAACAGATAGATGAACTGGTTGGTATATAGTGTCTTGTCCATCGGTATGACAAAAATGTTTTCTTGCGATGATTCGTTGAAAATAGCGAAGTTGAGTGTGTAGTCTGCTTCCAGTCTGTATCCGGCCGAGGTAATCTGCCTGCAGTAATATTGTACGGTTTCCCATGCGTTCAGCTGGTTGCCATCTATGTCGAAGAATAATTGTTTGCCGTCTGGCTTGTCGGAGTCTGTCCAGAGGTCATCGGCATAGATTTCTGCATTCAATGCCAGTTTTGCCAGCAAGAAGTATGCTACTGGCTGTGTGATTCTTCCGTAATAGATGCCTGGTTGGTTACTGCGTTCTTTACTTAAGAAAGGAACTGCATCTTGCAGTTCATCGAAGATGAAACGGAATGTTTGACTTCGCTTTTGTTGTTCGATGTCGCTGACATGTAGGTCGGAAGATAAGAGCAGGGGAATATTACCGAACAGGTCCATGGTATAATAATAGAACATGGCTCTCAGTGCCCGTACTTCTGCAGCATAGATACGGGTGTCTTCATCTGGATGTTTTTCTGCGTATGATTGGATTTTCTTCAGCGACTTGTTGCACAAAATGATGACTCCGTACAAGTATTCCCATGTGTCGTGTATCGCATCGTTGTTCACTCCCCACCGGTGCAGGTAAAGTCCTTGCCAGAATCCTCCATCAAACCAGTCGGCACCCCGTGTGGGCATAATGGCTTCATCGGTTGTGAAAGTATTCAGGTCGTATACGCCACGTCCGGTTCCTTGCAGTCCCTGACTGTCGTTGTATCCGCCGATATGGTTATAGAGCGACAAGACGCCGTTTTGGAATAACTCTTGTAACGTTTCGTAAGCGGTGTCTTCGTCAAGGCTGTCGCGTGGGTCTTCTTCCAGAAACTTGCTGCACGAAGGCATTCCCAACAAGAGGGAAAGCAACAAAAAAATAAAGGTATACTGTCTTTTCATAAGGCTCGTAATTAGAAGTTAAGACTAAGACTGATTGTGTATGTGCGCGAAAGCGGATAGGTACGTTTGTCGTCTACCCCTAGCGTGTTGTCCGCTAAACTGGAGTTAATTAATGGAGTCAGTCCCGAATAGCTGCTGATGGTTCCCAAATTGTTGACAGTGCCTGCCAGGCGTACTCCTTTCAGGAAACGGGTATGTTTCAGAGGGATGGTCCATCCGATAGTCAGGTAATCGAAGTTGACATAATCGCCTTTTTCCAACCAGTAATCGGTAGCGGTCTGGTCTTTTATCATTTGTTTGGGGGCTTCTTCCAGCACATTGTAATCAGGCAGGCTGTTCATGTTCATATACGAGAGGGATGTCCCGTTGTATATTTTATGTCCGAATGCTCCGTTTATCTGTAAGGAAATGTCTATATTTTTGTAGCGGAAACTGATGTTCGAACCCAATAGCGTTTTCGGAATGGCTTGTCCGGCTATGTAGCGGTCTTCGCCATCTTCCAGGTTTACCCCGCCACCGTTCAGGTCGGCAATCTGATAAGTATATCCTCCTTTTCCGTCTGCTGCAAGTCCTTCGCAATGTGGTAAGTAAAATACGCCCAAAGGTTGTCCTACAATCTGATACACGATGTTGTTGTATCCTCCGTGTGTGCCAGCACCGTTTAATCCGGCGATGGCGGTGTATTCGGAAGCCGAGACGTATTCTCCGTTATACATGCCGCTTAACGAGAGGAGTTTATTTTGTTGGAAAGTAATGTTTGCGTTGATGTTCAGTTCCATGTCTTGTGTTTTCAGTGGTGTGATGCCTATGGATATTTCTGTTCCGCTGTTCCGCATGGAACCCAGATTTGCCAGTAAGGTGTTGTGGGCAAAGGGAGGTACGCTTACATTATAGGAATAAAGCATGTCTGTGGTTTTCGAGTTGTAGTAATTGACCGAAAGCAGGAGCCGATTGCCGTATAATCCCACATCGAATCCTGCATTGAACGTGCGTTTCACTTCCCATTTTAAGTTAGGGTTGATGTTCCGGAGGTTTTCGTATGTGACCAATGGGGCATTGCCAGTAGGTGTTATTCCGTTAGGACGGACTAATGCCATGGTGGTATACGAATCGATACCTGCCTGATTGCCTGCAAGCCCGTATCCCATACGTATTTTCAGGTTGTCTATGTAGCGGAAACGTTTCATGAATGCTTCTTCCGAAATGTTCCATGCAATGGATGCCGAAGGGAAAAATCCCCATTTATGGTTTTTACCGAATTTGGATGAAGCGTCTGTACGTGCATTCAGGGTCAGTACGTAACGGTTGTCGAATGTATAGTTCACGCGTCCCAAGAATGAAACCAGATGCGGTTCTTCGAAATATGAACCGGTGCCTTCCCATGGCCGGAGTGCTCCGCCTTGCAGGTTATCGAATCCGGTTTCATCGGAAGAAAAGTTAGTCACGGTTGTATAAAATCCTTTGTAAATATCTTTCTCCAGTTCGCCCAGTGCCAGTGCGTCAAAGAAATGCACTCCTTTGTGTTTGCGGTAGGTAAGCATCAGATTTCCCAAAAGTGATTCAGACTTTCGGTCGCCTCGGTAAGCCTGCCCATGTGCCCATACACTGGTAGGAAGATATTGCGAGTCTTCGCTGTCACTGTATGTGTACGAACCGAACAGAACCAGCTTCAGGTCTTTCAACAGGTGGAAGGTCAGGCGGGCGTGGGCACTAAAATATGATGTGGCATTCTGGTTGTTCACTTCCATCCACGCCAAGGGGTTTGTTATCTGGCTGGCTGTGGTTATCTGGTCCCATCCTCCTGTCTCAGGATTTTTGTGGTTGGGGTAGGTAGGGTTGAACGTTGCTGCCGAGTAGAATGTCTTTTGATAATCGAACAAGGTGCGGTTACGCTTTACTGAGCCGAACAGTCCCAGTTCGCAATCAATGAAGCCATCCAGTAATTTCTGGTTCATATTCATGTTCGAGGTGAATAGTTTCATATTTTCGTGTCGGACAACTCCTTCACGGTTCTGGAAGCCTAGTGAGACACGATAGTTCGATGTTTCACCTCCTCCATAAAATGCGATGTTATGATTTTGTTGCAATCCGGTTTGTTCTATTTCCTTTTGGAAGTCTGTATCATAACCTTTGTCCAGAAAGTGCAGACCGTTTTCGGTTGCCACTCTTCGATATTCTGTTCCTGAAAGCATGTCCAAGTGGCGGTAGACGTGGGCTATGCCGAAGCTTCCGCTGTAATTTATCCGTGTTTTCCCTGCCGTCCCTTTTTTAGTGACAATATTGATGACTCCCGAAGCTCCCCGAGAACCATATTGGGCAGTTTCTGATGCATCTTTCAGGATGGTGAAACTTTCGATGTCGGCTGGGTAAATGGATGTCAGCATCGTTAAGTCACCCAGTACACCGTCGACAATGATTAGCGGGTCGTTTCCGCTAGTCAGTGAAGTGGTACCCCGCATACGTACAGATTCCAGTGCAGCCATACCGTTGCTGCTTTTCAGAATGGTAAGTCCTGCCACTCGTCCTTGGATGGCTTCTAAAGGGTTGGTGATTTGTTCTTTATTCATCTGTTGTTCGGTAATCCGTTCTACCGAACCTGAAAGGTTTATCAGGCTGCCTTGTGCATATCCGATGTTCAATACAGAATCGGGAATCGATTCCGTATGTTGTTTTTTTTCTTGTGCCGACAAGGGTTGCAGGCAAAAAGAAGAGACGATAATACATGTTGTCAAAAAGTGTTTTTCTTTTTTCATAAGCGTCTAAGGAACATGGTTTATGCAAATATATGTAATATTATCGACAATTCCTATTATTATGGATACAGATTATAAGTTTTCGGATATTGTCCCAAATTGTCCCAAATATGTGCTTGAGCCAGGACATAGACGATTTATATGCTGGTTGTGTTGGTTTTTAGAAAGAGCTGTTTCTCATAAGGGTATTTCAATAAAAAGAGGGTGTGCCGGAATTTGATACACCCTCTTTTTTCACAAACCAATTTTGTCTTAGAAGCTGTTTTGAATTTATCGTGCGATGATTTGGGATGAGTTTTTGAGGCATTTTCGCTTCTGTGATGAGGAAGATAGCGGGCTATCTGACGAAGAACAGAAGCGGAAAGGACCAAAAAATCGCCCAAAGCACACACGAAAACGAACACATCAAGCCAAGAAAAACTTTTTGGAGAAATTCAAAACAGCTTCTTACTATAACTTCTAACCGGAGTGCTGGCTCTTGTGAAACATAATTGCTTGCAACTCCTGATTAGCGCCTGCTGATTATTTCTTATAATCTTTTACAATAGCATCGGTAATCCAGTTTGCTAAAGCTTGACGGTTATCGGGAATAACCAGACGTTTTTGGTCTTGTGCGTTTTGGATATTTCCCAATTCCAGAAAGACAGCGTAAGGAATAGTATTACGCAATACAAACAAATCACGTGCACTTACCGTCCCCTCAAAGCCACGATTGGGTTGATGACGATCGTATTTTGCCTTGAACGTTTTGTGCAACTGAGTAGCAAGTCGTTTTCCATATTTACTTTGGGGGGCATGATAAAAATATACATCGGTCTGCTTGCCACGGCTCCTGCTGTCAACATGAATGAATATCGCTCGTTTGTATTTGCTTTTATCCTTGCGGTAAAGTCGGTTGATGGCGTCGCAACGTTGTTGTAACCGTGCTACCTGCTTTAGTGGAATGGGTCTTCCCATACATGTTTCACGCTTGCTATTTTTCAGGATCGTTGTGTTGCGGATGCCGTCTTTGGCATCCTGGATGATGAAATGCACTTTTGCGCCCCGTTTTAGTAATTCGCGTCCCAGCCGTAAAATGATGTCATAAGCATACTCGTCTTCATGCAGTTCCTTGCCTTGATACTTACCGATGCATCCCGGATCAGGTCCTCCGTGTCCGCTTACCAAATAAAAGGTAGCTCCCTTCAAACTGTTGGACGTAACTTGATAAGTGGCATTAGCTTTTCCGAACAAGGGCTCGCGTCGGGTATTTTTCTTTTGGGCATAAGCAGGTGCGAGCAACAGCAGGCACAATGCTACAAGTGTCAGTCGCAAACGGTTCATTTCAGCAATTCATCTATTTTATTGCACAATGACGCAAACTCGTCTTCGTTGTAGAGGCGGGTCATCAACACAATCTTGCCCGTCTGGTCAATCAGCACGTTACGGGTAATGCCAGCACTACGCTCTGCGTAAAGCGCAAAAATATTGGCATCCGGATCAAGCCCCATTGGATAAGTTACTTGGGTCTGTTCCACGAAAGCTTTCACTTTATCTAGCGGTTCGTCTCGGTCAATGCCATACAGTGCGAATGTGTCGTTGTCCTTGTGCTTCTGCCAGATGTCACGCTCAATGAAAGGCATTTCCTTGCGGCATACGCCGCACCAACTTGCAGTGAACTGAAGCATCACCACTTTGCCGCGTAAATCAGAAAGTTTTACTTGGCTGCCGTCAGTGAGCATCATTTCAAAATCGGGTGCTACATCTCCTACCTTTACTATATATCCATTGGAATCGGGCATAGGTTGCTGCGCGTGTAAAGCTGGAACTATTCTCAGCATAAGGATACAGCCTAAAAGCATCGATAAAAACAGTTTTTTCATACACATTATCTTTAGTCACTAGGCAAAGATAATGCAAAAAAGCGAGACACCGAGCAAATCAGGGAAATATAATGAAGAATAATCACGGTTTTTTTCTCTTTTGTAACCAAGTAATGCAAGTCATGAACGTTGTTTGGGGTTGTTAGTATTAGCTTGGTTCGTCTCATATCGTGTGCACATCGTGTCACAATGGATACAACGGCATCTTCTATATCTATCGAAAAGGACTCCGAGAATGATGGTTATCTCGTTGAATTTGTTCGTCAGACAGCCTGCTATCTTTTTCATAAAACCAGAAAAACGTCCACGAAAATAATTCTCAATACATGATTGAGAAGCTGTTTTGAATTTATCGTGCGATGATTTGGGATGAGTTTTTGAGGCATTTCCGCTTCTGTGATGAGGAAGATAGCGGGCTATCTGACGAAGAACAGGA